>NZ_WIXR01000002.1:422463-422759 GCF_019425585.1 Burkholderia sp. COPS
CGCGGCGACGCCGCGAGCGCCTGGTGCCCTGCCTCGCCGAGCAACGTGACGACGCGTGAGCCGATCAGGCCCGAACCACCGATGACAACGATCTTCATCGCAAAATCTCCTGACGAAAGGGTTTTCCTGGAACGCGTGCGGCACGTGACGCGCGCCGCCTCCGATGAAAACGGTCATGACCGTCGCATCGCATGGCGCAATTGTGGAAGAATCATGTCCTATCCATCAGTGCCAAGAATCGTCGATCGGACTGGTCCATGCCGTCCGCTCCCGTCGCCCACGAGACCGCGATGCCC
>NZ_WIXR01000020.1:0-32088 GCF_019425585.1 Burkholderia sp. COPS
GGCGAGCGGGGTGGGCCGGTATCGGGCGGTACGACGTGTGGGGCCGGCGGGCGCGGGACGGCGGCCGGCAAGATCACCGTGAAGGTCGCCACGAAGATCCCGTCGAAGGTCGCCGGGGCAGGTTCGTCGTGTTGCGCGAGTGCGTGCGGGCGGACGATCCGGCGCGTGGCTGCCGGCGTCGTTCGTTTACACGCTGAAAGCGGTGCCGGGCCGCCGGGCGGCCCCTATGGAAGATGCGGACTGGCGCCGCGCCCGTGCGTCGATTAGTTTTAAAGGATCACGCAGCGCGTGGCGCCGGACGTTCCGGGAGGGGACCATGACCGCATTCCAGAAAGTGTGGCAATTGCTCGTCGGCAAGCCGCTCGACCCCCTCGATCCGCGCACGCGCCATGCGATCGCCGTGACGCCGCTGCTGGCCTGGGTCGGGCTCGGCGCCGACGGCCTGTCGTCGTCGTGCTACGGCCCGGAGGAGGCGTTCCTCGCGCTCGGCCAGCACCACGCGCTCGCGCTGTTTCTCGCGCTGGCGACGGCGGCGACCGTGTTCATCATCGCGCTCGGCTACAACCAGGTGATCGAGCTGTTCCCGACGGGCGGCGGCGGCTACCGCGTCGCGACGGCGCTGCTCGGGTCGAAGCCCGGGCTCGTGTCAGGCGCGGCGTTGCTGGTCGATTACGTGCTGACCGTCGCGACGTCGCTCGCGAGCGGCGTCGACGCATTCTTCAGCCTGCTGCCGGTCAGCGCGCAAGCCTTCAAGCTCACCACCGAGATCGTGCTGATCCTGATGATGACGGGGCTCAATTTCCGCGGGATGCGCGAATCGATCATGGTGCTGCTGCCGATCTTCATCGGCTTCGTGATCCTGCACTTCGGGCTGATCGTGTACGGCGTCGCCGTGCACGGCAGCAGCCTCGCGATGGTCGTGCCCGACGCCGTGCACGAAGCGCACGGCATGTCGCAGTCGCTCGGCCTGTTCGTGCTGCTCGCGCTGCTGATGCGCGCGTTCTCGCTCGGCGGCGGCACCTATACGGGCCTCGAGGCCGTGTCGAACAACGTGAACATGCTTGCCGATCCGCGCGTGCCGAACGGCAAGGTGACGATGTGGTACATGTCGACGTCGCTCGCGTTCACGGCCGGCGGCATCATCCTGCTGTACATGCTGTGGCACGCGAAGCCCGTCGACGGCGAGACGCTCAACGCGGTCGTGTTCGGCAGCGTGATCGACCACCTCGGGCTCGGCTCGGCGTTCGCGCGCCACGCGCTGCTCGCGGCCGTGCTCGCGTTCGAGGCCGGGCTGCTGCTGGTCGGCGCGCAGACGGGCTTCCTCGACGGCCCGGCCGTGCTGTCGAACATGGCGTCGGATTCATGGGTGCCGCGCCATTTCCGCGACCTGTCGGGGCGCCTCGTGCGGCAGAACGGCATCATCGTCGTCGGGCTGTCGAGCCTGCTGATCCTCTTGTGGACGCACGGCAACGTCGACGTGCTCGTCGTGCTGTACAGCATCAACGTGTTCCTCACGTTCAGCCTGTCGCTGCTCGGGCTGTGCACGTACTGGTGGCGTCATCGCAGCGAGCCGGGCTGGCTCAAGCACTTCTTCCTGTCGGCGCTCGGGCTGAGCGTGACGGCGACCGTGCTCGGCATCACGCTGATCGAGAAGTTCACGGCGGGCGGCTGGCTCACGGTGCTCGTGACGAGCGCGGTGATCGCGCTGTGCTTCATGATCAACCGCCACTACGCGTATACGCGCGCGCAACTCGCCAAGGAGGACGAACTGTTCTCGGGCAAGGCGCCCGAAGTCGACGAGACGGCCGCGCCGGGCAAGCCCGACCCGACGCAGCCGACCGCCGTGCTGCTGGTCGGCAAGCATCGCGGTGCGAGCATGCACGCGCTGCTGTGGGTCAACCGGCTGTTTCCCGGGCACTTCCGCAACGTGATCTTCCTCGCGGTGGGCGAAGTCGACGCGAAGGCGTACGACGGTCACGAACATCTCGAACGGCTGCGTCACTCGATCACCGAAGCGCTCGACTACTATGTCGCGCACTGCCGTCGCAGCGGCATCGCGGCCGACTACCGGATCGCGTTCGGCACGAACCCCGTCGTCGAATTCATGAACCTCGCGTCGTCGACGCTCGACGCGTACCCGAATGCCGTGTGCTTCGCGAGCAAGCTGATTTTCCGGCGCGTGAATTTCCTGACGGCCTGGCTGCACAACCAGACGCCGGTCGAGTTGCAGGCGCGCCTGCACGTCGAGGGCAAGCAGATGGTGCTGCTGCCGATGAACGTCGGTTAGCGAGCGGGCGCGGCCGCGTTGCACGCCCGCGTGGACGCGACGCGGCACGCTTCGCCGGCGACCGGGCAGCGGCCGTCAGGGCCGGTGATGCCGATGCGGACGGTTCGGCCGCCGCAGCAGCGGATGATGGAATCTGGCTCTCGCGCGGTCGCGCCCCGGGCGCTTGAAGAAGAACAGCGCGGCGAGTGCGGCGAATGCCAGCAGGACGACGCCTTCCACGATTGCGCTTTCCATGGGGCCTCCCGGCCGCGCGCGATGACACATCGATGACTCATTGTAGGTCGGCCTGCGCCGGCTTGACGCGTGCGGATGCGTCGCCCACACTGGCCGGCACGAGGGCCGCGCGCGTGACCTTGCCCGCCGCGAGGCCGCGTTTTCCGAACCGCGACGAGGTGCGATGTGGTGCGCTTTTCTGTCGGCCTGGCCGGCTGGATGTTGGCATGTGCTGTTGCGCTCGGCGCATCGCATGCGGCCGGTGCGGGCCCGGGCGCGAACGTGGCCGCCGACGCGCCGCACGACGCGGCCGGCACAGCCGGCACAGCCGGCACAGCCGGCACAGCGCCCGTCACGCTCGTCAGCGACGTCCACGAATTCGTGATCCAGCGCGACGGTTCGCTCGACGAGCACGACGATTCGACGCTGCGCGCGAACGACGCGAACGGCATCGATGCCGTCGCGCAGCGCTACGTGTGGTTCGACAAAAATCTCGAGAAGGTGGAGCTGCTCGCGGCCGAGACGATCGACCGCGACGGTGTCGCGCATCCGGTCGGCGTGGACGGCATCCGCGACGTGCAGGAACCGCGTTCGGCCGGCGCGCCGACGTTCCAGGACGGGCTGTTGCGCACCGTCGTGTTTCCCGGCGTCGAAGCCGGGTCGAGCACGCGCGTGGCGTTCCGCAAGACCCGCACGAAGCCCGTCAACCGCGGCTACTTCGGCTACACCGTGGAGCCGTCGCGCGAGCCGGTCGACAACGAGCGGCTGATCTTCGACGTGCCGGCCGACATGCCGCTGTACGCGGATGCGCGCGGCTACGTCGCGCTGCCGCCGGTCACCGCGAACGGCCGCACGCGCTACGAGTTCGACTACCGGCACGGCCCGTACGACCGCATCGAGAACGGCGCGGTCGGTTACGCGACCTACGGCGACCGGCTCGTCGTGTCGACGCTGCCCGACTATGCGGCGTTCGCCGCGCGCTACCGCAACGCGGCCATCGATCCGGGCACGGACGATCCGGCTGTGACGCAACTGGCGCGCGCGCTGACCGCGAGCGCTGCCGATCCGCGCGACAAGGCGCGCATCCTGTACGACTGGGTGCAGGCGAACGTGCGCTACGTCGGGCTGTTTCTCGGCGAAACGGCTGCCGCGCCGCATCGCGTCACCGACATCCTGCGCAACCGCTACGGCGACTGCAAGGATCATGTCGCGCTGTTCGGCGCGCTGCTCGCGGCGGTCGGCATCCGCAGCGAACCGGTGCTGATCAATCTCGGATCCGTCTACACGCTGCCGTCGGTGCCCGGTTACGGCGGCGGGGCGATCAATCATGCGATCACGTGGCTGCCCGACCTCGCCCGTTATGCGGATACGACGACGGCCGGCATCGCGTTCGGCTATCTGCCGCCCATCGTGATGGATCGCCCCGCGCTGCTCGTCGATTCGGGCGTGCTGTCACGCACGCCGGCCACGCAGCCGCGCGGCCGCGTCGCGCGGATTCAAATCGATGCGGCCGGGCCGGGTGCCGCGCAGTTTCACGCGTACATCGAGGATGACGGCTGGACGGCCGAACTCGAACGCAACCTGTTTCGCCGCGCGACGCCCGACGCGATGGTCCAGCTCGCGAACAACCGTCTGCGGCAAAGCGGCTTGCGCGGCCGCGCGCAACTGTCGACCAGCGACCGGCGCGTGACCGACGGACCGTTCGACGTGACGCTTTCCGGCACGCTCGATCATTTCGTATGGCCCGACGGCACGACCGCGTTGCCCGCGCTGTCGAGCCTGACGGGCGGCATCGCGACGCAGGTCGAGAGCTGGCTGGCCGAACCCGTGCGCACGCAGCCGTGGGGCTGTATCGGCGGCACGTTCGACGAGACCGGCCAGATCGCGCTGCCGGCCGACGTCGCGGTGACCGACCTGCCGGCCGATACGGCCGTGCACGACCGCTTCGTCGACTTCACGTCGCATTACGTATTCGACGCGGCCGCGCATGTCGTGCAGGTCTCGCGGCGGATGACGGCGGATTTCGGCCGCCAGGTGTGTACGCCGGACGAATTCACGGCGTTGCGCGCGTCGCTCGAACGCATCGAGCGCGACACGCAGGCGCAGATCGTCGTGCGGGCGAAATGGCGCTGAACGTTGAACGTTGAACGTTGAACGGACAGGGGACGTGAGCGCGTGGAGACCATCGGTCGACGCGCAGGAGGGACATCATGACGGAACGGGATCACGAGATCGCCGATCTCTCGAAGGAATTGCTGGGCCGGATCGTGCAAGGCACCGTTGCCGGCGGCGCGGTGGTGGATGCGGAGCAGTGCGCGGCGCTTGCCGTGCAGTGCGCGACGGCGCTGGTCGACAGGCTGGAAGCGCGCAGCGGCTGAGCGCGGCAATCACGCGTGGCGGCGATTCGGGCGGCAATTCGGGCGGCAATTCGGGCGGCAACTCGGGCGGCAACTCGGGCGGCAACTCGGGCGGCAACTCGGGCGACGGCCGGCGGCCGCGGCCGGCATCACGCGCGATACATGGCGCGTGACACGTCGCGCGTTACGCTTCGACGCGCGCTTCGCCGTCCGCGCGCACGGCGCCCGGCGGCTTGCCCACCACGCGCTTGAACGCGCGGCTGAACGCGGCGAGCGAGCCGTAGCCGAGCCGGTACGCGACGGCCTCGATCGTCTCGTGGTCGCGCGTGATCCATTGCGCGGCGAGCCGCATCCGCAGCTCGGTCAGGTAGCGCACGGGCGTCATCCCGGTGGCCGCGAGAAAGCGTTCGGCGAACACCGAACGTGACACGCCCGCTTCGGTGGCGAGTTCCGCCACGCTCCAGTTGCGGCCCGGATCGCGATGCAGCGCGACGATCGCGCGGCCGAGCTTCGGTTCGCGCAGCGCCTGCACCCAGCCCGTGGCGTCGCCGCAGCCGCATTCGACCCAGCCGCGCACGATGAACGCCGCGACCACGTCCGCGAGCCGCGCGAGGATGCCGGCGAAGCCCGCGCGCGCCGAGCAGGATTCGCGCTCCATCGCATCGAGCATCGGGCGGATTTCCGGGTAGCGCGCGAGCAGCGTGCCGACGTGCATGAACTCGGGCATCGTGCCGACGAGCGGCTGCATGCCGCCGAGGTCGAGCTCCATGCATGCGCTGAAGATCAGCGCGTCGCCGGCACCCGGCTCGGTCGTCGCGCAGCTTGCCGGCGACGCGCCCGCCGATGCCACCGACGCGACCGACGCCACCGTATCGCAGATCTTCGCGACCTCGAAGCCGTTGATCTCGCGGCACGGCGCATCGGGGTCGGAGACCAGCGCGTGCATGCCGCCGTGCGGCAGCAGGATCGCGTCGCCGGCTTCGAGCCGCATCGTCTCGCCGTTCGCGTCGCGCAGCAGCACGGGCCCGCGCCCGACGAAATGGAACTGCGCGCGGCCCGGCGCATCGCCGAAACTCAGCCCGAACGGCCGCGCCACCTGGATGCGGCGGTACTGGACGCCGCTCAGGCGCATCCCCAGCAGCAGTTCGCTGACGAGGTCGTGTACGTCGGACGTGGACGAAGACAGGGGCTCGGACATGGCGAGATTCGGACGATCGATCAACAAGAGCGGATTGTATGTCATAGACCGTCCTGCCGTGGTTCCTTACGATACGCCGTCATCGGTATTTTCCCTAAACGACACGGAACGACGCATGAATCCCGGAATTTCCTCTGTCGCCGCGACGGCGGCCCCCCGCGAACCGGCCTGGGGCGCGGTATTTGCGATGGCGCTCGGCGTGTTCGGGCTCGTCACCGCCGAATTCCTGCCCGCGAGCCTGCTGACGCCGATGGCCGAGAGTCTCGGCGTGACCGAAGGCGTCGCCGGGCAGGCCGTCACGGCCACCGCGACGGTGGCGCTCGTCACGAGCCTCCTGATCTCGGCGGTGACGCGTACGATCGACCGGCGGCGCGTGCTGCTCGCGTTTTCGGTGTTGCTGGTCGCGTCGAATCTCGCGGTCGCGTTCGCGACCAGCCTGACGATGCTGCTGATCGGCCGCGTCGTGCTCGGCGTCGCGCTGGGCGGCTTCTGGACGATGGCGACGGCCACCACGATGCGGCTCGTGCCGACGGCGATGGTGCCGCGTGCGCTGTCGATCATCTTCAGCGGCGTGGCGGTCGCGACGATCGCGTCTGCGCCGATGGGCAGCTACTTCGGTCACCTGATCGGCTGGCGCAACGTGTTCCTGATCGCGGGCGCGCTCGGCGGCATCGCGTTCGTGTCGCAGCTCGTCACGCTGCCGTCGCTGCCGCCGAGCGGCACGACGCGGCTGCGGACGCTGGTCGACGTGCTGCGCCGGCCGACCGTCGGCCTCGGGATGTTCGCGACGATCCTCGTGTTCACCGGGCACTTCGCGTTCTTCACGTATCTGCGGCCGTTCCTCGAACAGGTCGCGGGCGTCGGCGTGAACGGCCTGTCGGCGATCCTGCTCGGCTACGGTATCGCCAACTTCGTCGGTACGTCGCTCGCGGGCCGCGTGCTCGAACACCGGCTGCGGCCGATGCTGATCGCGATGCCCGCGCTGATGGTCGTGCTCGCTGTCGCGCTCGTCGCGCTCGGCCGCGCACCGATGATCGATGCGGTGCTCGTCGCGTTGTGGGGGATGGCCTTCGGCGGCGTGCCGGTCGCGTGGTCGACCTGGGTCACGCGCACCGTGCCCGATGAAGCCGAAAGCGCGGGCGGGCTGATCGTCGCGGCGATCCAGCTTGCCATCGCGACGGGGGCGGCGGCCGGCGGCGTCGTGTTCGACGCGAACGGCGCGGCTGGCGTGTTCGTGGGCGCGGCCGTCGTGCTGGCCGTCGCGGTCGCGGCGATCGTGACGGGCGTGCCGAAGCGGGTCGGCGTCGCCGCGTCCTGACCGGCCGGCAGGCCGGCATGGTGGTGCGGTGATGCAGGCCCGTCGGCGGCCGTCCGCCCGTCGAGCGTCAGGCGGTGCCGGCGCCTGCGATGCGGTCGAGGTCCGCGAGCGCATCGTCCGGCAGCACGAGGCCGGCCGCCGCGAGGTTCTCGCGCAGATGCGCGACCGACGACGTGCCGGGAATCAGCAGGACGTTCGGCGCGCGACGCAGCAGCCACGCGAGCGCGACCTGCATCGGCGTCGCGCCGACGCGCGCCGCCACGTCGGACAGTGTCGACGACTGCAGCGGCGAGAAGCCGCCGAGCGGAAAGTACGGCACATAGGCGATGCCGTCGCGGGCGAGCGCGTCGATCAGCGCGTCGTCGCCGCGATGGGCGACGTTGTAGTGGTTCTGCACGCACACGATGTCGCAAATCCGCCGGCCCTGCGCGACCTGCGCGGGCGTGACGTTGCTCAGGCCGACGTGGCGGACGAGCCCGCGCCGCTGCAGGTCGGCGAGCGTGCTCAGCGGCGCCTCGATCGATCCTTCGGCCGGCCCGTGCGGGTCGAACATGATGCGCAGGTTGACGACGTCGAGCACGTCGACCCCGAGGTTGCGCAGGTTGTCGTGTACGGCCCGTTCGAGTTCGGCGGGCGCGAAGGCGGGCAGCCACGATGCGTCGTCGCCGCGTCGCGCGCCGATCTTGGTGACGATCACGAGATCGTCGCGATACGGATGCAATGCTTCGCGAATCAGCCGGTTGGTCACGTGCGGGCCGTAGAAATCGCTGGTGTCGATATGGTCGACGCCGGACGCGACGGCTTCGCGCAATACGTTCAGGGCGGCATCGCGGTCCTTCGGCGGGCCGAATACGCCTGGTCCCGCGAGCTGCATCGCGCCGTAGCCGATGCGTTTGACGTGGCGGTCGCCGAGCCGGAAGGCGGCGGTGTGTCGGATGTCGGACATGACTGTGCTCCTGTCGAAAGTGCGCCCAGCATAGGCATTGGCTGTCTGCGCGATAAGCCGTCATAATCCGCACGGGTTGTACGAAAAGGCGAACAATGCAAACCGATCTGGGCGACCTGAATGCGTTCATGGCAGTGGCGCGCGCCAGCGGCTTTCGCGACGCCGCGCGCATGACGGGCCTGAGCGCGTCGGGGCTGAGCGAGGCCGTGCGCCGGCTGGAAGCACGACTGGGCGTGCGCCTGCTGCACCGCACGACGCGCAGCGTCGTGCTCACCGAAGCCGGCGAGCGGCTGCTTCTGCGCCTCGGGCCCGCGCTCACCGAAGTGGAAGCGGCGCTCGACGGGGTCGGCGAATTCCGGGACAAGCCGGCCGGCACGCTGAAGCTCAACGTGCCGGTCAGCGCGGCCCGGCTCGTGCTGCCCGCGATCGTGCCGCGTTTTCTCGATGCGTACCCGGATATCCGGCTCGAAGTGATCGCCGACGAGAACTTCGTCGACGTGCTGGCGGCCGGGTGCGACGCCGGCATCCGTTATGACGAACGGCTCGAACAGGACATGATCGCGGTACCGATCGGCCCGCGCATCCAGCGCTTCGCGACCGCGGCCGCGCCCGGTTATCTCGACCATCACGGCCGGCCGCGTCACCCGCGCGATTTGCTCGACCATCGCTGCGTGCGCGGACGCTTCGCGAGCGGCGCGATGCCGCCGTGGGAGTTCGAGCGCGACGGCGAGGTCGTGCGGGTCGAGCCGGCCCCCGGGCCGCTGCTGGTGCAAATCGGCGGCGCGACGGACCTGATGGTCGACGCGGCGATCGCCGGCACCGGGATCGTGCATCTGTTCGAAGACTGGCTGCGCCCGCATATGGACGGCGGTGCGCTCGAACCGGTGCTCGAACCGTGGTGGCGACCGTTTTCGGGGCCGTTTCTCTACTATCCGGGGCACCGCCTCGTGCCGCCGGCGCTGCGCGCGTTCATCGATTTCGTCAAGGCATCCTGAGTTTCGAAGGTGTCGCGCATGCGCCGGATGCCCCCGCTCAGCGTATCGGCGCGTGCGCGTCGAGCAACTGCCGGTGGCGCGCGTCGGTTGCGTCGTCGGCGGGGAACATGCATTCCATGCGCAATTCCTGCGCGGCGGCGCTTTGCGGCGTCCCCACCGTCGTGACCAGCGAGAAGTAGCGCAGCACGACGCCTTCATGCACGAAGCCGATCGGGATGACCGGCAGCGACGGCGCGGCGGCGGGGGCCGGCGGCGATGCCCAGTCGCTCGGCGCATCGGAGGTGGCGAGCAGGTCGTCGAGGAGCAGCCGCGTGTCGTCGTCGATCACGCGGCCGACCGATTCGCGATGCACGCGCTGCAGCAGGCTGCGCGATACCGTATCCCAGTCGGCGATGAACGGCCGCATGCCGTGCGGATCGAACATCAGGCGCAGCAGGTTGCGCGGGCCGTCGCGCGCGGCCATGTCGATGAAGCAGCCGAAAAAGCGCGGTACCGCGTCGTTGGTCATCAGCACGTTCCAGTGGCGATCCATCACGATCGCCGGAAACGGCTCGTGCTGGTGCACGACCCGCTCCAGCGCGCGGATCACGCCGTGCATCTCCTGCGCATCCCACGGCGCTTCCGAATACACGGGCGCATAACCGGCCGCGAGCAGCAGCGCGTTGCGTTCGCGCAGCGGCACATCGAGCGTCTGCGCGAGCGTCAGCAGCGTGTCGCGGCCCGGCACGCTGCGCCCGCTTTCGATGAAGCTGATCTGGCGCTGCGAGATGCCCGCGTCGAGCGACAGGTCGAGCTGGCTCACGCCGCGCACGTCGCGCCAGTAGCGCAGCAACCGGCCCAGTTCGTGCGGCGGCGCGTGCCGATCGCGGCGGCTGGCGTTCATCGTGCCTCCGTGGGCGTTCCGTGAGCGACGCGAACGACTATATCGGACTCACGCGGCATGCGCATGCCACGCGAACGCGTCGAACGGTGCTTCGAGCGCGGGCCGCGTCACGCTGCCGACGTAGTTCGTGATCGTCGACGCGGCGACCACCGCGATCACTTCCAGCAACTGTTCATCGTTGAAGCCGGCGTCGAGGAACGCCTGCCGGTCGGCATCGGCCAGGCGGCCGCGGGTGTCGATCAACTGGCGTGCCGTGGCCGACAGCGCGGCCAGTTGCGCATCGCCGGGCAGGTTGCCGCGGCGGATCGCGTCGACGTCGGCGTGGGTCACACCCTGTTTCAGCGCCAGCGCGGTATGGAATGCGACCGGCCACTCGCTCGCGTTCGTGACCGCGTTGGTGAGCAGGAGCGTCTGGATCTGCGGCTCGGTGAGGCTGCTTGCGTGCACGCGCTCGAACAGGCCGATGAAGCCGTTGATCAGCACCGGTGACGCGGCCATGGCCGCCGCGATGTTCGGGATCGTGCCGAAGGTGTGCTGGAGTTGCTGGAGCACGGGCTTCGATTCAGCCGGTGCCGAGGCGAGGGTGTGAAGCGGGTAGGCGGACATGACGTCTCCGGGGCGATGAGCGCCGCCGGAATGGCGGCGCGACACCCGAAGCGTAGGAGCGGCCGTGTCGTGCGCCAATTACACGGGATGTAATCGTTCGATCGATGCGCGCGCGAGGCCGTTCGTCCCGCGAATCGCCTAGCCGCCTTGCCTGACCATCTCCGCCAGCGTCTTCATCGCCTGCAGGTACGGATACGGCCCGTGACTGATGCGGGCCACGCCGTAGTCCGCGAGTTCGGCCAATGTCGGCGTTTCCGCGACGCGCATCACGTTCACCGGCAGCGGCGATGCGGCCGTCAGCGCGCGAATGAGCGCCGGCGAGCGCAGCCCGGGCACGAAGAGCCCGTCGGCGCCGGCCGCCGCGTATGCGCGTGCGCGGGCCAGCGTGGCGTCGAGCAGGCGCTCGTCGTGCGTGTCGGCCGGCGCCTTGAAGAACACGTCGGTGCGTGCGTTGATGAAGTAGTCGGCGCCCGCGCGATCCGCAGCCTGTCGGGCTGCCGCGAGACGCGCTGCGGCGGCTTCGACGTCACGCAATTCGCCCGTCGCCGGAAAGCTGTCCTCGAGGTTGCAGCCGATCGCGCCGGCGTCGATGCTGAGCGCGATCGTTGCGGCGACATCTTCCGGCCGCTCGCCGTATCCGCTTTCGAGATCGACGGTGACGGGCAGGTCGGTGGCGCGCGTGATGCGCTCGAGCACGTTCATCATGAGCGCGCGCGGCATCTGCTCGCCGTCGACGAACCCGTTGGCCGCCGCGACCGACCAGCTGCCGGTTGCCAGCGCGACGGCGCCCGCGTCGGCCGCCGTGCGCGCGCTGCCGGCGTCCCACACGTTGAATAGCGCCAGCGGCTGGCCCGCGCGGTGAAGCGACCGGAAATACGCGCCTTTCTCGTTGCTGCTCATGTTTGTGTCTCCTTGTGGAAAACCGGGTCGGTCGTCGTGCCGAACGATACTGCCACCGAATCGAGCGCCGCGAGAAAATCGCGTGCGTCGAACAGTTCGCCGAGGCTGCGCACGCCGCCTGACACGACGGTGTGGCCCGTCATCAGGCGCGCGGCTGCTTCGACGATGATCGGTGCGCTGACCGCGTAGATGTCGCGCCCGGACGCGGTCGCGCGGTGCGTCGTGCCGCCCTGCACGACGATCGCGTCCATCGCGAACTGCTGCGCCGAGCGGCCCAGCGTGTCGGTCGGCTCGGGCGGCGGCGTGGCGGCATCGCGCACGTCGCGCAGCGCGAGCGTCGCGAGCCACGATTCGATCGTGTCGATGCGCAGGTGGCGCGAGAGCGTCATCACTTCCGAAAACGGCAGCAGCGTGACGTCGACCCGGCCGATCGGCGGCGGGAACGGCCATGCGCGTTCGCGTGGGGTCGACGGCACCGGCGTCGGTTTTCCGTCCTTCTGCACGAGCCGTACCGCGCGGTTGCGTTCGCCCGTCACGCGCGTGCCGCGCGTCGGGTGCCAGCGGTCGAGCCCGGTCGCGATATCGACGCGCTCGATCGGCAGGTTCCTGTCCACGACGGCCGTGACGAGCAGATCGGCCAGGCCGCCGTAGAACGCCGCGGCCGGCACGACGGTCACGCCCGCGGCGCGTGCCCGGGCATCGCAGTGTTCGGCCAGCGCCAGCACCGACGGCTGCTCGGCCGTCAGGTCGAGATAGGGGATGCCGGCACGCAGTGCGGCATCGGCCAGCGGCAGCGCGGTATCGAGATACGGCCCCGCGCAGTTGATCACGGTATCCGCGCCGCGCAGCGCGGTGTCGAGCGCGGCCGGATCGTCGATCGCGGCGACGCGCGCGAGCGACGCTTCGCTGCCGCCTTCCGCGAGCCGCGCCGCATCGCGGCCGATGCGGATCGCGCGCAGGCCGCGCCGTGCGAGCTCGGCGACGACAAACCGCCCGGTATGACCCGTGGCGCCATAGACTGCAACCGTCATTCGATCGTCCATGATCAACTCCGATACAGAACGGTCTGTTTTATAGTACAGACCTGTATCGTCGTCAATCCTGCGGTGCTATGATCGGCTCACTGTTGCGGCAAGGGCGGCCAGTACGGCCGGGTCGGGATGAAAAAGGAAACAGGTACACCAGGGAACGCGCCCGATACGCGCGAACGCATTCTGCAAACGGCCAGCGAGCTGTTCTACCGGGAGGGCACGCGCGCGGTCGGCGTGGATCTGATCGTCGCGCAGGCGGGTGTGGCGAAGACGAGCCTTTATCGTCACTTCGCGACGAAGGACGACCTGATCGAAGCGTTCCTGCTGCGCGAGGACGCCGATTTCTGGGCGCATTGGGATGCGGTGGCCGCGCGGTACCGGCGCACGCCGCGCGAGGAACTGGATGCGCAGCTGCAATGGATCGGTGAACGCATCGCGCGCCCCGGCTATCGCGGTTGTCCGCAGATCAACATCGCCGCCGAATACGCGGACGGCAATCATCCGGCCCGCAAGGTGGCCGTCGCGCACAAGCAGGAGCTGCGGCGCCGGCTGACCGAGCTGGCGGGCGCGATGGGCGTCGACGAACCGGAAACCTTCGCGCTGCGGCTCGCGACCGTCATCGACGGCGCGCTGAGCAGC
This sequence comes from Burkholderia sp. COPS, assembly GCF_019425585.1. Lineage (NCBI taxonomy): Bacteria > Pseudomonadati > Pseudomonadota > Betaproteobacteria > Burkholderiales > Burkholderiaceae > Burkholderia > Burkholderia sp. COPS. Next base: position 13,374 of record NZ_WIXR01000020.1, read on the forward strand.
GGGCAGGCGCTGCATGCGCACGGGCCCGTGGCCTTCCTGCAGGAATTCGCCCGACTGCTGTCGCCGAAGAAGGGCCGGAAGCCGGCCGGCCTGCCTCGGTAAGTCGCGCGCCGGTTCCGTTCAGCCGCGTGCGGCCGGATCGACGGACAGCACACGCAACTGGCCGCGCAACTGATCGACTTCCTCCGGTGCGAACGGCCGTTCGATCTCGGCATGCGTCTGCTGCCACAGCGGAAATGCCTCGGCCAGCAGGTCGTGGCCGGCCTGCGTCAGTTCGAGCAGACGGCTGCGCCGGTCGTCCGGGTCCTGCGCAATCGTGACGAGGCCGCGCCGCTCGAGCGGTTTGAGCGCGGCCGTGAGCGTGGTGCGATCCATCGCGAGCAGCGAGGCGACCGATTTCATCGGCGCCGGCTGCGGCCGGTTCAGCGACATCAGCAGCGAAAACTGGCCGTTGGTGAGGTCCAGCGGGCGCAGCACATCGTCGAAGATCCGCGCAAGATTACGCGCCGCGCGCTGCATGTGCAGGCACAGGCAGCAATCGCGCACCATCAGCGTCGTTTCGAAAGGGAGCTTTTCTTTTCGTGCCATGTTGCAATTGTGTTGATATCAACCTATCGTGTCAAGGTCGAGGCGCGGCAGTCCGTCGTGCCCGTCACCGGAGGAGGCGGCATGAGTGCTCAACAGCAGTTGTATCTCGCGGTATTTCTCGGCGCCAAGGATAGCCCGGCCATGAAGGCCTGGCTGGCGCTGCCGGAAGACGAACGGCGCACGCGCGAGCGCGACGGTATCGCCGCGTGGCGTGCCTGGGTCGACCGCAATCGCGACGCGATCGTCGAGATGGGCGGGCCGCTCGGCAAGACGAAGACGATCGATGCGGCAGGCGTCACCGACACGTCGAACGCGATGAGCGGCTTTACCGTCGTGCGGGCGGCGTCGCACGATGCGGCGGCCGCCCTGTTCGAAGGCCATCCGCATTTCACGCTGTTCCCGGGCGTGGCGATCGACGTGATGCCGGTGCTGGCGATTCCCGGCGCGTAAACGACGCGCCGACGCGCGAGGCCAGGCGTTGCGGATCGGCGAAGCGCCGTGGCCGGCATGCAGACATTTCCGACATTCTGGATGGAGACTGGCGATGAAGCTTTACGGATTTGCCGGCACCCGCTCGCAACGCGCGCTGTGGGGGCTGAAGGAGCTGGATGCCGACTTCGAGTTCGTCTCGGTGAACCTGCTCCAGGGCGAGCACAAGCGGCCCGAATTCCTGCGCCTCAATCCGGCCGGCAAGGTGCCCGTGCTGGTGGACGGCGACCTCGTGATTCCCGAATCGGCCGCGATCGTGCTGTATCTCGCGGGCAAGTACCCGGAGAAGGCGCTGCTGCCGGTCGATCCGGCGCTGCGCGCGCAGGCCTACCGGTGGGTGATGTTCGCGGTGACCGAGCTCGAGCAGCCGCTGTGGCGGATCACGCGGCATTCGTTCCTGTATCCGCCGGAGAAGCGCTCGCCGGCCGACATCGAGCTGGCGCGCGAGGATTTCAGGACGATGGCCGCGATTCTGGACAAGCATCTGGAAGGGCGCGAGTTCATCGTCGGCGACACGCTGACGGTGGCCGATTGCGTGACGGCTTACCTGATCGACTGGGCCGGCGAGTGCAACCTGATCGAATCGTTCCCGCAGCTGCGGGCGTACCTCGAACGGCTGTATGCGCGGCCGAACGCGCCGCAGCGGATCGCGGACGCGCGCAAGGCGGCGTGAGCGTGCGGCGGCCGGCCGTTCCATTTGCGCAGCGGGCGAGTGCCTGTCGTCAGCAAGTCATGGCGGTAATGCGTGCGTCGCGCACGCGGCGCACGCAGGCGCTTGCGCTCACGCTACGTCGTCAGGCCCGCCGAGCGCGCGACACAGCATCGACAGGTCGTTGAGCGTCAGGTGCGGCGCGGCGGCCTGCTGCGGCACACGTTCCGGTTCCGGATGCGGGTCGCGAACCACCCACGCTGCCTGAAGCCCCGCGTTCAACGCACCGACGATATCGAGGTGATAGTCGTCCCCGACGTGCAGCAGTTCCGCCGGCTGCACGTCGAGCGTTTCCGCCGCCGCATGGAAGATCCCGGGCTCCGGCTTCGCGACCCCGAACGCCTGCGCGCTGAGCGTCGCACGAAAGTATTCGCCGCCGCCGGTCATCCGGAGGTCGGCGTTGCCGTTGGTCACCGCGATCAATGGAAACCGCGCGCTCAGCCACGCGAGCGCCGGCAACGCATCGTCATAGAATTCGACCCGGTTGCGCGCGGCAAAGAACGCCGCGTACGCGTGCTCGGCGAGCGCGACATCCTCGTTCGCACGCTCCAGCGCAAGCCGGATCGATCCGATCCTCATCGCACGGAAATCGCCGGCGAGCCCGGGGCACAATCGTTCGTATTCCTCACGCAATCCGCTCAACGCCTGCTGCGTGGACAGCACACGCGCGGTACCGGGCGCGTGCTCGATCAACCATGCGTGAAGTGCCGCTTCGGCCCGTACGACGGCCGGCCCGAACGGCCACAGGGTGTCGTCCAGGTCGAACGAGAGGGCGGAAACTTTGGCGAGACGCATGGCGGTTGACGAGAGGGTTTCGTTTACCACGGCCACGGAATGGAGATTCCGGTGCCGTTTTCGAGGGCCTGTCGATACAGGAAGCGGGCGACGGTCAGGTCCTGAAGCGCCAGCCCGGTCATGTCGAAGACGGTGATCTCGTGCGGCGCGCGGTCGACCGACGCGGTTCCGGCGAGGATGTCACCGATTTCCGTGCGTGGCAAATCCGGTGCCCACTGGCACTCGCCGATGCTGCGCGCCTGATCGTGATCGTCCACGACGATGCGCGCGCGTTCCAGCACGCCGGCCGGAAGCTCGCGCTTGCCGGCCGTGTCGGCGCCGACGCAGGTCAGGTGGGTGCCCGGCCGAACCGCGTCCGCATCGAACAGTGCGCCGCCGCCCGGCGTGGCCGTGATGACCACGTCGCTATCGGCCACCGCGTCGTTCCGGTCGCGTGCCACGCCGATCGTGCATCGCTCCCGGAACGCCGATTCGAACCCCGGGTCAGGCTCGCCGCTGACGTTCACGTACCGCACCGTGCAGCGTTGCGGCAGCAGCCCGAGCGCGTAGTCGAGCTGGACGCGCGCCTGCACGCCCGTGCCGAACACGCAGATTCGCGTGCTGTCGCGCCGCGCGAGCAGTTGCAGCCCGAGGCCGCCGGCGGCACCGGTTCGCGCGGTGGTGATCGCATTGCCGTCCATGATGCACAGCGGGCGGCCCGTGGCCGGATCGAACAGCGCGACGGTGGCCTGATGCGGTTCGCCGCCGAGCGCCCGGTTGCCGGGCCAGAACCCGGCCGCCTTGAAGCCGAGCAGCGCCTGGCACGCGACGTCGCCCGACTTGATCCCGAATACGCCGCCCGTGTGCAGCTTCTCGCGAACCACCGGAAACACGCGCCCGGCCCGTTGACTGTGCAGCACGAAGGCTTCGCGAACCGCGGCCGTCACTTGCGCGGCCTCGAGGGCGGGTTCGACGGCATCGCGGTCGAGAAGCAGGAGTCGGGCGTCTGTCGGCATGTTCGGGCAAGCGCTTTCGGCGCAACGCAAAACGAGGGTGTTTAAATTTTGTCCAGATTTGGACAAATAGTCAATGTATCGGCGAAAAGATGCGGGCGTGCGGTTCGGCTCACCACCCGTAGAAGCGCGGCCACGCCTGCGCGCTGCCGTCGTCGCCGATCGCCTGATACTCGGGATGTTGTGCACCGGTGGCGCACGCGTGATTCGGCAGGATGCGCAGGCGGGTGCCGATCGGAAACCGTTGCGCGATGCCGGAGTCGGGTGCGCCCGTGTGCGACACGATCCCGTGTTCCTGGTTGGCGGCGCTCATCACGTAGCCGCCTAGCACGTCGCCGTGTTCGGTGCACACCTGCCCGTAGCCGAAATCGCGCGCCTGACGCTGCGTGCCGCGGTCGCGGCTCATCGCCATCCAGCCTGCGTCGACGATCGCCCAGCCTTTCTCTTCCTGGTGCCCGATGACGGTGGTCAGCACCGACAGCGCGATGTCGGACAGGTCGCACACGCCGATGTTGTGCATCACGAGGTCGAACATCACGTACACGCCGGCACGCACCTCGGTGACGCCGTCGAGGTGTCGCGCCGCGAGCGCGGTGGGTGTCGAGCCGATACTCACGACCGGGCAGGGCAGCCCGGCGGCCCGGAGGCGTTCTGCCGCGCGCACAGTGCGGCTGCGCTCCTGTTCGGCGATGGCCGCCAGCGCTTCGGGCGTGCTGTAGTCGTAGCTGGAGCCCGCATGCGCCAGCACGCCGCCGAGCACCATCCCGCCGTCGACGAGCGCGCGGCCCACGTCGATCAGCAGGCCGGCGTCGGGCGGGATCCCCGAGCGGTGGCCGTCGACGTCGACCTCGATCCACACTTCGAAGCGCTCGCCATGCGCACGCCCGAATTCGGCGATCGCGTGTGCGGCGGGCAGGCTGTCCGTGACCAGCTTCAGGTCGCAGCCCTGCCGGCGCAGCGCGAGCGCCTGGCCGAGCTTCGCGGGCACCATGCCGACCGCGTAGACGATGTCGCGGATACCGTGCGCGAAAAACTGTTCGGCTTCCTTGAGCGTCGACACCGTGACGCCTTGCGCGCCCGCGGCGATCTGGGCATCGACGACGTGCGTGCATTTGGTGGTCTTGACGTGCGGCCGGAACCGGACGCCGAGCGCGTCCAGATGTGCCTGCATGCGGCCGATGTTGTGACGCATGCGGCCGACGTCGATCAGGGCGGCCGGGGTGTTGAGGGTTTGAAGGTCCACGATGTGTTGCCTCGGAAGGTTGCCGATGCGAACACTGTAGGGGCGTCGACGGGCCGCGTGTTTAACGCAACGCTAATACGGCATTAAACACGGTTTAATCGACCGGATCGCGCGAGCCGAAGCCAAAGTCCGAGCCCGGCACAACTCATGCCTTGCCGCGCCACGGCGGCGGGCTCAGCAACCGCGTCGCGGCTTCGAGGAAGACCCGTTGCCGCGCGGAGCGGCCGGTGCGCGACGGCAACAGCGCCGTGACCGGCGCGGGCGGCAGGTGCCAGTCGGGCAGCAACCGGACGAGCCTGCCATTCGCGAGCAGCGGCGCGACGTCCCACTCGGAGCGCTCGACGATCCCGAGCCCGGCCAGCGCCCATTCGGTGATGACGGTGCCGTCGTTGGAGGACAGCGCGCCGGTGACGCGGATCACGGCGGACCGGCGTGGGGCACCCTTGACGTCGCCGCCTGACGAGAAGCGCCATCGCGGGATGTCCTCGTCGTTCTCGCGCAGGCACAGGCAGTCGTATCGGGCCAGGTCGGACGGATGGTTCAATGCCTTGATGCGACGGGCATAGGCAGGGCTCGCGCACAGAAATCGCTCGTTGGGCGCAAGCGGATAGCCGATCCACGACGACGACTTGAGGCTGCCGACGTGCACGACCACGTCGGCTCCCGACGCGCTGGTCAACGGGCTGTCCGACAGGTGGAGCGCGATGTCGAGTTTCGGGTGTGCACGCTGCAGGTCGCGCACGATCCGCGCGACGTACTTTCGCCCGAAGCCTAGCGGGGCGACGACGCGCAGCGTGCCCTGCACGTCGCCGTGGTCGCCTGAAATGCTGACCGGCAGCGCTTCCACGCGCTCGAGAATGTCGACGGCCTCCTGGTACAGCCGTTGCCCTTCGTCGGTCAATGCGACCCCTTTCGGTTGCCGCACCGCGAGCCTGGCGTTCAGGCGCGCTTCCATCCGCTGCAGGCGGATCGTGACCGCGGGCGGCGTGAGATCGAGCAGCCGGGCGGCGGAGGCCAGCGAGCGCGACGTGCCGATCGCGCGTACGAGCCGAAGGTCGTCGAGGTTGAGCATTTCGTGTCTCTTAATGTGAACGATGCAGGGCATTAAACCGCATATCGCGCGTCGTAGCCATCGAGGCGGCGGCGCGGGCGACATGGCCGGTGTCGGCGGCTTAAAGAACGGTCGCGTTGCGCCGATATAGAGACGACGTCCGGCTTTCTGTGCAACGTGTCCAGACCAGCACGGTGCATGCCGTGGAAGGCCGAGACCTATTCCAACGAAAAAATGGAGCCTCTCACCTTATGAAGTCCGTCTTTACCCGTCCCCTGGCAGGCCGCCTCGCAATCGTCGTCGCGGCCGCTTCGCTCGCCGCGTGCGGCGCGACGAACCCGCTTCAACAGGCCGGCCAGGGGATCATGGGCGCGCTGACGTCCGACGCGGGCCGGACCGACGTGTCGAGCCAGAAGCCGGTCGTCCTGAAGATTCCGAACGATCCCGGCATCCAGCCACGCAAGGTCGCGCCGTATTCGACGGTCATCGTCCGCGATGTCGGCTACGACAGCCGCAGCGTGCAGGTCATCGCGAACGCGCAGTACTACCGGCTTCGCTTCGAGAACCTGACGCCCGGATCGTTCGTCGTCCATGCGCGCACGGACAACGGGGTCGCCGGGTCGGGCGTGAAGTACGACGTCAACTTCAACGTGCAGGAATCGCCGAAGGGTTATCAGGTCGCGTTTCAGCCGATGACGCGCAATGCCTATCAGCAGGGGCTGATCGGCAAGTTTCCGGTGCCGAACTTCAACGACGCGGACCTGCGCACGCAGTTGACGTCGCTGCAAATCGTCTACCGCTTCGAGGTGGATTCGCCGTACAACTCGGAATCGGTGACCGCGAACTTCATGCGTCTCGCGCGTCCGATGACCGCGCGGCAGGGCTGGGCCGATCCCGTGACGGGCAAGATCTACAGCAGCTACTTCGTGTCCACGCTGCATGGTCGCGACATGACGTATGTCACGCAGGTGTATCCGTATCACAACGGGTCGAAGGCGGTGATTACGGCGGTGATCACCGGCGTCGAAACCGCGCCGGATACGGTCGACTTCGGCGTGCTGATCAACGATGCGCGCCACATGCTCGAGAACATCGCGAAGTCCTGATCGTGTGCCCCGGGGCTGCGCGCCGCGTCACGCGCGCAGCCCGACGATCAGCGACCGATGCGCGGCGACCCCGGCCATCGCGCCCGACGCCGACGCGAACGTCGCGTTGCTCATCGGCGTCGACGCGTCGCCGGCCGCGAACACGCCGGCGACGCTGGTCTCTTTCCCCGCATCGACGCGCACGACAGGGCCGAGCGGCCCGTCGTCGAATGCACAGCCGAGCTGCTGCGCGAGATCGCTCGCCATTGCCGTACGCGCGCCGACGAACAGCGCATCGACCGGCACGACCTGCCCGTCGGCGAGCCGCAACGCTTCGATACGCGGCGCGTCGCCCAGGATTTCAACGACCGGCGAGCGCTCGATGCGAACGCCGCGCGCGTCGAGCAACGCGGCTTCTTCGTGGTTCGCCTCGACCACGCCTTGCGTGAACCACGTCGTCGGGCCCCAGTCCGGAATCAGGATCGCCTGATGCACGGACAGCGGATGCGTGGCGAGCACGCCGAGCCGCCGGCCGCTCACCTCGTACCCATGGCAGTACGGACAATGCAGCACGCTGACGCCCCAGCGTTCGGCGAGCCCCGGCAGCGCGGGCAGTTCGTCGCGGATGCCCGTCGCGAGGATCAGCCGGTCGGCGCTGGCCCGGCTGCCGTCGGCCAGCGTCACGTGGAAGCGGCCGTCCGCATCGCGCTCGGCCGTGCGCGCGTCGCCTGCGATCCGCCGCACGGTCGGATACGCGGCGAGTTGCGCGGCGGCTTCCTCGACGATCTGCGCGGGCGGCTTGCCGTCCTGCCCGAAAAAGCCGTGCGCGTGCGCGGCAAAGCGGTTGCGAGGCCGGCCGGCGTCGATCACGAGCACGCGGCGGCGCGCCCGCGCAAGCTGCATCGCGGCCGACAGCCCCGCAAAGCTGCCGCCGATCACGATCACTTCATGATGGTCATGCATGCACCCGCTCCTTTCCTGAACCTGCGTGAATGTAGGACGTGTTCCGATGGCATCCAACTCATGAAACACGAGAAGTTGCATGATAGGGCGATGGTATCATTCACGCAACTTCAAAAGTTTCGAGAGAGGGGCGCCGCCCGTGAGAACCGATAGCCGTTTGTCGCGCATGCTGCACGTGCTGATCCACATGGACCAGGCCGACGGCCCGCTGACGTCGGAGACGATCGCGACGATGCTGGACACGAACCCGGTGGTCGTGCGACGCCTGCTCGGCGGCTTGCGCGACCACGGCTACGTGCAGTCGGAGAAGGGGCATGGCGGCGGGTGGGTGTTGAGCGTCGCACTCGACGACATCACGCTGCTCGACGTCTATGGCGCGGTGGGCGAGCCGCCGCTGTTCTCCGATCTCGTCACCGACGACGAGGCCGAATGCCTGGTCGAGCAGGCCGTCAACGCGCACCTGTCGGCCACGCTGAAGGAGGCCGAGACGACGCTGCTCGCCCGCTTCGGCGAAGTCACGCTCGGCATGCTGTCGCGCGATTTCGAAGCGAAGGCGGCCCGGCGGCGCAAGCCGCGCTGACGCGCCGCAGCATCGCGGCCGGACACGGCCGCCGTGCGCGCCGGCGCGGCCGAAACCGTCGCGCCGCAATGTTCTGTCCCCCAACTTCTGCCCGGTTCGCCCGCCACAGGGCAAAATACGGGTTTTCCGCACCCGCGAGGGCGCGACCGAATCACGCGCCGGGCGGCGGCAGTGCGCAATCCGCACGCCGCCGCCGGGCGCCCAGGCAAGATCGCTCGCCGTGTCGCGAGCCCACAGGAGTCCAGACCTCATGCCCGAATCCAACCTGTCCTTCTTCGGCCGGCTGTCGCTTGCCGTCGGCACGTTCTTCTCCGTGCTCGGCAACCGCGAGTTCGCAGCCGGCGTGCTGCGCGTGCGCGACGGCGCCCCGGCGCCGGTCGCGCCGGCCCCGGCCCCGGCTGCCGCGCCCGTTGCGCCGGCCCCCGCACCCGTGAAGGCGCCGGCCCCCGAACTGCGCGAAGCGAGCCCGCAGGCCGCGCTGCAACTGCTCGGCCTGCTGCAGCGCGATGCGCGCTTCATCGACTTCGTCGAGGAAGACATCGCCGGTTACGCGGACGCCGAGATCGGCGCAGCCGCGCGCCTCGTGCACGACGGCTGCCGTGCCGCGCTGCGCGAACACTTCACGATCGTGCCGGTGCGCGACGAAGCCGAGGGCAGCCGCGTGACGCTGCCGGCCGGTTTCGATGCGACGGCCGTGCGCGTGACCGGCAACGTGGTCGGCGCCGCGCCGTTCACGGGCACGGTCAGCCATCGCGGCTGGCGGGTGGCCGACGTGCGCCTGCCGAAGCTGACGGGCAGCCACGACGCCTCGGTCGTCGCACCGGCGGAGGTGGAACTGTGAGCGATCCGCGTTATTCGATCGGTATCGATCTCGGTACGACCCACTGCGCGCTGTCGTATGTCGACAGCGCCGCGAGCGACGGCGAAACCATCACGCAGCAGGTGCTGCCGATCGCGCAGCTCACCGCGCCCGGCGCGCTGGAGTCGCGCGACCTGCTGCCGTCGTTCCTCTACCTGCCGCATGAAAGCGAACTCACGCAGGGCGACCTGACGCTGCCGTGGACGGCCTCGCGCGCCTTCGCCGTCGGCGAGATGGCGCGCACGCGCGGCGCCGGCACGCCGATCCGCCTCGTGTCGAGCGCGAAGAGCTGGCTGTGCCACCCGGGCGTCGATCGCCGCGCGGCGATCCTGCCGAGCGATGCGCCGCCGGAAGTGTCGCGCGTGTCGCCGCTGGAAAGCTCGATCCGCTACCTGACGCACCTGCGCGAAGCGTGGGACCACGCGCATCCCGACGCGCCGTTCGCCGACCAGGACGTGACGGTCACGATTCCCGCGTCGTTCGACCCGGCCGCGCGCGAACTGACGGCCGAGGCCGCCCGCGCCGCCGGCTATTCGCGGATGACGCTGCTCGAGGAGCCGCAGGCTGCGCTCTACAGCTGGATCCAGAAGAGCCAGGGCGGCTGGCGCAAGCAGGTGCAGGTCGGCGACCTGATCCTGTGCGTCGACGTCGGCGGCGGCACGACCGACTTGTCGCTGATCGCGGTGGTCGAGCGCGACGGCAATCTCGAGCTGCATCGCGTGGCGGTCGGCGAGCACATCCTGCTCGGCGGCGACAACATGGACCTCGCGCTCGCGCACGTGGTCGCGCGCAAGCTCGCGCAGCAGGGCACGCAGGCCGATCCGTGGCAGCTGCGGGCGCTCACGTACGCATGCCGTTCCGCGAAGGAAACGCTGCTGTCCGATCCGTCGACCGACGCAGTGCCGCTCGTCGTGCCGAGCCGCGGCTCGAAGCTGATCGGCGGGTCGATCCGCACGGAGCTCACGCGCGCGGAACTCACGCAGACGATCCTCGAAGGCTTCTTCCCGCAGGTCGACGCAGCCGCGCGCCCGGTGAGCCGCGCACGCGTCGGCCTGACGCAGCTCGGCCTGCCGTATGCGCAGGATGCCGGCATCACGCGCCATCTCGCGGCGTTCCTCGGCCGCCAGGTCGCGGCGCTCGACTCGCTCGAGGGCCTGCAGCGCACGCTGCCGCAGGGCGCGACGTTCCTGCACCCGACTGCCGTGCTGTTCAACGGCGGTGTGTTCAAGTCGACGCTGCTCACGCAGCGCGTGCTCGATACGCTCAACAACTGGCTCGCCGCCGAAGGCGTGCCGCCCGCCCGCCTGCTCGAAGGCGCGGATCTCGATCTCGCGGTCGCGCGCGGCGCCGCGTACTACGGCTACGTGAAGCGCGGCCGTGGCGTGCGCATTCGCGGTGGCACGGCGCGTGCGTACTACGTCGCGATCGAATCGGCGATGCCCGCGGTGCCGGGGCTCGAGCCACCGGTGCAGGCGCTGTGCGTCGCGCCGTTCGGGATGGAGGAAGGCTCGGACGCGGCGCTGCCGCCGCAGGAGTTCGGCCTCGTCGTCGGCGAACCGGTGCAGTTCCGCTTCTTCGGTTCGTCGGTGCGCCGCCAGGACCAGGTCGGCACGCTGCTCGACTACTGGTCGCCGGAAGAACTGCAGGAGCTCGAGGAAATCCAGGCGACGCTGCCGGCCGAAGGGCGCACCGTCGGCGAGGTCGTGCCCGTGAAGCTGCATGCACGCGTGACCGAAGCCGGCACGCTCGAACTCGAGGCGATCCCGAGCGGCACGAACGAGCGCTGGAAGGTCGAGTTCGACGTGCGCGGCGCCGCCTGAGCGCGATGAAGCGCTATACGGTCGGGATCGACCTCGGCACGAGCAATACGGTCGTCGCTTACGTCGAGGCCGGTTCCGACGCGATCCGCGTGTTCGATGTCGAGCAACTGGTCGGCCCCGGCGCGGTGGCCGCGCAGCCGCTGCTGCCGTCGGTGCGCTATCACCCGGCGGCGGGCGAGCTGCCGCCGGACACGTTGCGGCTGCCGTGGGCGGCCGCCGCGAAGGCAAGCGCAAACGCGGCCGGCGATCCGCCGGCCGTGATCGGCCGCTACGCGCGCACGCTCGGCGCGCAGGTGCCGGGCCGGCTCGTCACGAGCGCGAAGAGCTGGCTGTCGCACGCGTCGGTCGACCGGCTCGCGGCGATCCTGCCGTGGGGTGCGGCCGACGGTGTCGACAAGGTGTCGCCGGTCGACGCGAGCGCGAGTTATCTCGCGCACGTGCGCGATGCGTGGGACGCGCGTTTTCCCGACGCGCCGCTCGCGAAGCAGGACGTGATCCTGACGGTGCCCGCGTCGTTCGACGACGGCGCGCGCGCACTGACGGTCGAGGCCGCGCGACGCGCGAAGCTGCCCGCGCTGCGGCTGCTGGAAGAGCCGCAGGCCGCGTTCTACGACTGGTTGTACGGCCAGCGCGACACGCTGCGCGACACGTTCGCCGCCGCGCGGCGCGTGCTGATCTGCGACGTCGGCGGCGGCACGACCGACCTCACGCTCGTCGATGTCGCGCCGGGCGACGACGGCGAGCCCACCTTCACGCGCGTCGGCGTCGGCAACCACCTGATGCTCGGCGGCGACAACATGGACCTCGCGCTCGCGCGCCTGGTCGAGACGCGGCTGACCGAGCCCGGCACGCGGCTGTCGGCCGCGAGCCTGTCGCAGCTCGTCGAGCGTTGCCGCGCGGCGAAGGAACGGCTGCTCGGCGACAATGCGCCGGCGTCGGTCACCGTCACGCTGCTCGGCGCGGGCAGCAGGCTCGTCGGCGGCGCGCGTTCGGCCGAGCTGACGCGGCAGGAAGTCGAGCAGATCGTCGTCGACGGGTTCTTCCCGCAGGTCGAAGCCGGCGAGCTGCCGCGCCGTGCACGCGCCGCGATCGTCGAATTCGGTCTGCCGTATGCGAGCGACGCGGCCGTCACGCGGCATGTCGCCGCGTTCCTGCAGCGCCATGCGGAAGGCCCGCTCCCCGACACGCTGCTGCTCAACGGCGGCGTGTTCCGCGCGGGCGCGCTGGCCGGCCGTCTTGCGCAGACGCTCGGCGCATGGCGCGGCGCGCCGCTCGACGTGCTGCACAACGCGCATCCGGACGTGGCCGTCGCACGCGGCGCGGTCGCGTACGGGCTCGCGCGTGCCGGGCATGCGCCGCGCATCGGCGGCGGGTCCGCGCGCAGCTATTTCCTCGTGCTCGACGACGGCGCGGCCGATTCCGCCGCACGCGGCGTCTGCCTGCTGCCGCGCGGTGCGGAAGAGGGCCGCGAGATCCGGCTCGACGATCGCACGTTCGCGTTGCAGCTCGGACAGCCGGTGCGTTTTCACTTGATGTCGACCGTGGCCGAGACCCCGTACCGGGCCGGCGATCTCGTCGATCTCGACGGCGGCGATTTCGTGCGGCTGCCGCCGATCGCGACGGTCGTCGACGCGAAGGCGGGCGGCGACGCGCGCGAAACGCCGGTGAAGCTCACCGCGTCGCTGACCGAGGTCGGCACGCTCGAGATGCATTGCATCGCGACCGACGATGCGGCGCGCCGCTGGAAGCTCGAATTCCAGTTGCGCGGCGATGCGCCGGTGCACGGCGACGACGCCGCGCCCGCGCGACATCCGCGGCTCGATCAGGCGATCGAGCTGATCGAGCGCTCGTTCGGCAGCAAGGCAGCAGGTGTCGCGCCGAAAGACACGCGCCGGTTGCGCGCGCAACTCGAACAGGTGCTCGGCGCGCGTGAAGCGTGGGACGTCGCGCTCGCGCGCGAGCTGTTCGACGCGCTGCTCGCGCGCGCCCGCCGCCGCCGCCGTTCGGCCGATCACGAGCGTGCGTGGCTGAACCTTGCCGGGTATTGCCTGCGTCCGGGTTTCGGTCATCCGCTCGATGCCTGGCGCATCGAGCAGCTGTGGCCGCTGTTCGACGACGGGATCCAGTACGTGACCGACGGGCAGGTGTGGTCGGAGTGGTGGACGCTGTGGCGGCGCGTGGCCGGCGGTCTCGACGACGATGCGCAGACGCAGGTGCGCGACGCGATCGCGTTCCTCGAACCGTCCGACGACAAGCGGCGCAAGCTGCCGTTCGATCCGGGCAAGGTCGGCCCGGCGGACATGACGCGGCTGTCCGCGTCGCTCGAACGGCTGCCCGTCGAGCGCAAGGTCGAACTGGCCGAACGCCTGATCGCACAATTGCAGAAGCCTGCCGAGCGTGCGCTGTGCGCGTGGGCGCTCGGGCGCATCGGTGCGCGCCGGCCGTTTTACGGCAGTGCGCACAGCGTCGTGCCGGCGGAAGTCGCCGGTGGCTGGCTCGATGCGCTGTTCGCGCTCGACTGGAAACAGGTCGAGCCGGCCGCGTTTGCCGCTGCGCAGATTGCGCGGATGACCGGAGACCGTTCGCGCGATTTGCCGGACGTGACGCGCGACGCGGTAATCAAGCGCCTGTCGGCCGCGAATGCGTCGCCGGCGTGGATCGACATGGTGCGCGAAGCGATCGCGTTCGACGAAGCCGATACGGTACGCGTGTTCGGCGAGACGCTGCCGGCCGGGTTGAAGTTGCTGGCGGGGTGAGCGGCGCGGTGACGCGACGGTATCGTCGGGATACCTGAGCATGCCGTCGATGCTCACGGATTCGACGACCTTGAAAAAACGGCTGCCGATGCATCGGCAGCCGTTTTCGTTTGTACGGATCGTGCGGCGGTCAGACCGGCGCCATCGCTTCACGCAACGATGCGGCCGACTCCACGGTGATCGCGTCCGGCGCAACGGCCCGCCGCGCGAGATGAATCCCCGCGAGCATGCAGCGCACCGACCCGCCGGCCAGCTCGATCGTCGGCACGTCGAGCGGCAGCAGCCGCGCGGAGCGCTCGATCACCGTGCGCTGGTCGCGCGTGAGGCAATCGAACGCGCGCCGCGACAGCGCGAGCACACGCCCGTCATTGCCCGACAATTCCAGCGTATTGCCCGCGAAATTCGCGATCTGCGATGGATCGAGCGCGATCACCGCGCGCCCCGTTTCGGTCAGGCGTTGCGCGATTTCTCCGCGACGCCGGCTGTCGGCGATCAGGTCGAGACCCACCATCGCGAATTCGGTGGCGACGCTCATCATCACGTTCGTGTGATAGATCGCGCGCCCGTCGGCATCGGCCGTGTCGAAGCAGATCGGCTCGAAATTGAAATGCGTGCAGAAGCGTTCGAGCGCGACCGGATCGGCGCGGCGCGAGCGCGCGGTGTAAGCGATCCGCGCGACGTGGTCGAGCACCATCGCGCCGGTGCCTTCGAGGAACACGTCGTCGTATTCGAGGCCCGAGTAGTCGATCACGTCCTGCACGCGATATTCGGCCTTCAGCATCTCGATCACGTCCGCGCGCCGCTCGCGGCGGCGGTTCGGGCTGTACATCGGATACAGCGCGATATGGCCGCCCGGGTGCGTCGAGAACCAGTTGTTCGGGAATACGGAGTCGGGCGTGTCGCGCTCGCCGTGGTCGTCGAATACATGCACGCGCACGCCCGCATCGGCGAGCGTCTGCGCGGCGGCCGTGACTTCGTCGCGCGCGGCGGCCGATACCGACGGCAGGTCGGGCGTGCCGTTGCCGGCCGTGCGCTGGAAGGCGTTGTCGGCCGCGGTCTGCGGGTTCGGCAGGAAGCGGTGCGGCCGGATCATCACGACGGCGGCCGGCGCCTGGATCGATACGAGATTCATGACAGGCAGGAGCGAAGGGCAGAAAACGGGCGGCGCACCGGCCGCCCGGGCATCACGGTCAGCGCGCGAACGCGGCGACGGCTTCGGTCACGTATGCCGCGTGACCCTGCGCGATCGCGGCCGGATCGTCGATCAGCGCGAACAGGTTCTTCGGGTCGACGGCCGGCGGAATCAGCGCGATCTCGACGCCCGCGTTGTGCTGCTGCGCGAGCGCATACAGGTAGCGCAGCGCCGAATAATCCTCGAGCGCGAAGCCGACCGAGTCGAACACCGTGACTTCGTCCGCGCGTTCGCGGCCGGCCGTCTCGCGTTGCAGCACGCGCCACAGCTCGGTGACGGGGAAGTCGGCCGGCATCTGCTGGATCTCGCCCTCGATGCGCGACTGCGGCTCGAATTCGACGAACACGCGGCCCGCATGCAGCACGCCTGCTTCGAGCTCGGTCTTGCCCGGGCAATCGCCGCCCACGGCGTTCAGGTGCATGCCGGGCTCGATCATGTCGGCCGTGACGATCGTCGCGTATGCCTTGTCGGCGGTGACGGTCGTCACGATGTCGGCGCCGCGCACGGCGTCGGCGGTCGATGCGGCACGCACGACGCGCAGTGCCGGGTACGCGGCGAGGTTCCGCACGAGCTTGTCGGTCGCGCGCGGATCGACGTCGAACACGCGGATTTCGTCGATGCCGAGCAGCGTGTGGAACGCGATCGCCTGGAATTCGCTCTGCGCGCCGTTGCCGATCAGCGCCATCGTGCGCGCGTCGGGGCGGGCGAGTACCTGTGCGGCGAGCACCGACGTGGCGGCCGTGCGCAGCGCGGTGGTGAGCGTGAGTTCGGCGAGCAGCAGCGGGTAGCCGGTGTCGACTTCGGCGAGCGCGCCGAACGCCATCACCGTGTGCATCCCGCGCGCGGCGTTGACGGGGTGGCCGTTCACGTACTTGAACGCGAACAGCGACGCGTTCGCGACGGGCATCAGTTCGATCACGCCGTCGCGCGAGTGGCACGCGACGCGCGGCGACTTGTCGAAGTCGGCCCAGCGCAGGTAATCGGCGCGCAGCGTGTCGACGAGTTCGCGCAGGAACGTCGTGACGCCGGTGCTGGCGATCAGTCGGGCGGTGGCGGGAACGTCGAGGAAGCGGGTCATGCGTCTGTCTCCAAGTTCTCAGTGCCGGTACGGATGTCCCTGGCGTTCTGGTCGACCGGGCGGAGCTTCGGCGCGGCTCGGGCTTGTATGGAAAGCGGCGGCGCGGCGTGTCCGGCCGGTCGATACGTCATTATTTCCGCGAGTCGAGCCAACAAAAAGACAGCAAAAGTGGCAGATTTATCGATAGACTTGGCAGATTGCCAACGCGATCCGGCACTTTGACAGGTTTCGCTAGCGCAGAATGCGCAGCCTCCGGCACGCTGGGGCCGGTTCACGTTCAACAGGAAGCTCCGCCCATGATCACGCTCGACGATGTCGACCGGCAGCTCATCGCGCTGCTGCGCGACAACGCGCGACTGCCCGTCGTCGCGCTGGCGAAGGAACTGCGCGTCGCGCGCGCGACCGTGCAGAACCGGCTGACGCGGCTGGAGAAAAACGGCGTGATCGTCGGTTATACGGTGCGGCTCAAGCCGGCGGCGGAACGCCACCGGATCCGCGCGCTGATGTCGATCGCCGTGCAGGGCAACCGCGGCGCGGAAGTGGTGAAGGTGCTGCGCGGGCATCCGAACGTCACATCGATCCACAGTACCAACGGGCGCTGGGATCTCGTCGCCGAGCTGCATGCCGATTCGCTCGAGCACTTCGATCGTGTGCTCGGCGCGATCCGGTTGATCGACGGGATCGCGAATACCGAGACGAGTATCTTGCTGTCGACGCACAAGGCGTAGTCGCCGACGTGCATCGCTCCGTATGGATACGGCATTCAACTGGAAGCCGTCCGAATGCGCGTCGTTCAATCGCAGTGGTCCACAATTCACGCCGATCACCGCCATGTTGCCGCACGAGCGCGGGCAACGGGCGATCCTGTAATTCGTTCCATTCGGTATGCTGCGCGACCCACGGGAACGCATCGAATGCCTGCGTGAACGAGGGGTAGGCCGTCGCTCCCTCGGAATCCAGCTGGTTGTAGTCGTAGCCGACTTTCTGAGTCGAATAGGTCAACATGGTGCGCCACTTCGTCGCGCGCGTCGTCCTAAGCGCATCACGCTACCGCTGAGTTGCGGTGCGCTTCTCGATATCCGCCGCATCGCACCTTGAGCGCGGAAGAAGGGGAGGCAGATCATCCCCTACTGGACATATGGACGAAGCAGATGGCATTCACCGACACAGCCCTGAGGGCACTCAATCCGAGGGGCAAGATCCACATCGTCAACGACGATCGTGGATTGAATTTCGTACGAGTTGCGGAATTTCGGCATGAATTTTCGGTGTCGTCTCATATCCCCGCCGTTGATCAATGCCCATGCTGGCGTCTGAAGAAGTCCATGTACATCCACATTTGCTGAGGGCTTGCGGCTAACCTGGTTTGCCGTACCGTAGCCGCAGGTGCTCGGCTTCGGGAGATCTATGGCAGGCCAGACATCCAGCACTTTCACCAACGCATCCCGCGAGCGTTCAATCTCGGTTGCCCCGCTCAACCAGATCCAGTTGGGCGACGTGGCCCTCAGCATTTCGGCGTTCGACGAATGGCTGGGCGCAATCAGCCATGGCAGCGTGAACCTGGACCGTCTGCGCACGGTCGCCGGGAATTTCCCCGCCGTTCTCAACATCCTGAACCTGGCCGATCTGCTCGGCGATATCGTCACCCTCACGACCCACCCCGAACCTCACGCCTCTGATTGGTTGAGCGTCAGCCTGAACCTGATCGGCCTGATGCCCGAGCCGGGTACCGCCGCTGCCCGCATGATGCTGCGGCCCACCCTGTTCCTGGCGCGGCAGGAACTCCTGCAGGCCAGTAATGGGCTGGTGGGCGAGGCGGCACTGCGCACCCTGACCGCCAACCTGAACAACAGCATCCAGGGAGAACTGGAAGACCTCGCGCAGCGGATACAGTCAAGACTCCCCGCTCTGCTGGACGCGGCGGCCGCCTTCGGCGAAAGCCTGCTCTCTGACCTTGCGAACGGCCTGGAGGCCCTGGCCCGGATGAAGCCTTCTGCGCCGGCCACCCTGGGGGCAAGCACATCGGCAACGACCGAACTGCGCGATCCAGCCGCTGCGTTTTCCAACCTCTACGACGCAGCCTATCAATTCCTTCGCCGCAACGCGGCTGCCCGCCCCCCTCTCGAACAGAATTCACCCCTTGAGTCGCCGGCGCTGGTCAGCACCAACGCCCAGGCATTGCGCC
This sequence comes from Burkholderia sp. COPS, assembly GCF_019425585.1. Classification (NCBI taxonomy): domain Bacteria; kingdom Pseudomonadati; phylum Pseudomonadota; class Betaproteobacteria; order Burkholderiales; family Burkholderiaceae; genus Burkholderia; species Burkholderia sp. COPS. Next base: position 31,759 of record NZ_WIXR01000020.1, read on the forward strand.
AGTTCGCCGCATTGTTGGGCAAGCAGGTGCGGCAACAAGGCAAGGCCACGCAGGCAGGCTGCGTGGGGTGGGTTGCAGCAGGATTGCTCCGCTCGCTTGATGCCCGGAAAGCGGGCGCCGGGCAGAGTGCCAGCATCAAGCCCGACGCGACCAGTATCGCTGGACGCCAGATCCCCGGCGAGTCCCTTGATGTAAGGGTCAAGGAGCGGCCCGCCGGGCAGGACGCCAATCTGTGCAAAAACGGCGCACCGTCGGGCAGCGGCGGCAGCATCAGTTTTGCCACGGGCGCCGAAACCCGCTCGCACACCAACTTCGCGCTGCCGGGCCCGT
>NZ_WIXR01000021.1:0-53489 GCF_019425585.1 Burkholderia sp. COPS
CCTCACCCGCCTCACCCGCCTGTCCGCCGCGGCGGCCGTGGCAATGGTCGCCGCCGCGGCCGCGCATGCCGACCCCGTGGCCGTGTCCGGCCCGAGCCCGTTCGCCGCCTGCACCATCGGCGGCCCCGGCACGAACTACGTGAACGCCGAGGTCGAACCGTGGCTGGCGGTCAACCCGGCGAACCCGATGAACATGATCGGCGTGTGGCAGCAGGACCGCTGGTCGAACGGCGGCGCCCACGGGCTCGTCGCCGGCTACACGTTCGACGCGGGCGCGACCTGGGCCCGCACGCCGCAGCCGTTCAGCGCATGCGCGCCGGGCGGGCTGAAGTACGAGCGCGCGTCCGATCCATGGGTATCGTTCGGGCCGGACGGCACCGCGTATTCGGTATCGATCTCGTTCAACCAGTCGAACAATGCCAACGCGGTGGCCGCGTCGGTGTCGACCGATGGCGGACAGACCTGGAGCAGCCCGGCCGTGCTGATCGCGAACGACGAACCGACGACGCAGTTCTTCAACGACAAGGAATCGGTGACGGCGAACCCGGTGAAGGCCGGCACGGCCTACGCGGTGTGGGACCGCCTCGAACTGCCGAACGGCAACCCGTACGCGAACCTGCACACGCACGCCTACCGCGGGCCGACACTGTTCTCGAAGACGACCGACGGCGGCAAGACGTGGAGCGCACCGAAGGTGATCGTCAACGTGCCGTCGCGTCAGCAGACGATCGGCAACCAGATCGTCGTCGATCCGAAGAGCGGCACGCTCTACGACTTCTTCGACCTGATCCAGCCGCCGTTCAGCAAGGCGGCAGGCAAGGTCGCGTTCATCAAGTCGACCGACGACGGCGCGACGTGGACGAAACCGCAGGTGATCGCGGGGCTCCAGACCGTCGGCGTCACCGATCCGAACACCGGCGAGCCCGTGCGCACCGGCGACATCATTCCGGAACCCGCGATCGATCCGGCCTCGGGGCAGCTCTACGTGGTGTGGCAGGACAGCCGCTTCAACGGCGGCACGTATGACGAGATCGCCGTATCGACGTCGAAGGACGGCGGCGCGACGTGGAGCACGCCGCAGCAGTTGAACACGCCGACCGGGCGCCCTGCGTTCAATCCGTCGGTGCGCGTCGACAACACGGGCGCCGTGATGGTCACCTACTACGACTTCCGCGACCTGCAGGCCGGCAACACGACGACGCTGCCGACCGGTTTCTGGCGCAAGATCTCGCATGACGGCGGCACGACGTTCGCCGACGAGCGGCGCGTCGGCGGCCCGTTCGACCTGAAGCTCGCGCCGAACGCGGAAGGCTTCTTCATCGGCGACTACCAGGGGCTCGACGTGATGCCTTCGTCGTCGTTCCACCCGTTCTTCGTGCAGACCAACGCGGGCAACCTGACGAACCGCACCGACGTGTTCTTCGCGCCGTGATGCACGCGTGAGCGCAGCGCTGCCGCGACGTCCGTCGCGTCGCGGCAGCGGGCCCGAATGCGCGTCAGTGCATGTCGGTGAGCACGATGCGACCGTCGACTTTCCCTTCGCGCAGCCGCGCGAATATGTCGTTGATGTTGCCGAGCCGGTCGCGATGGATATGCGCGCGCACCAGCCCGTCCGCCGCGAAATCGAGCGACTCCTGCAGGTCGCGCCGCGTGCCGACGATCGACCCGCGCACCGTGATGCCGTTCAGCACGCTCGAGAAGATCGGCAACGGGAAATCGCCCGGCGGCAAACCGTTGAGCGCCACCGTGCCGCCGCGCCGCACCATCCCGAGCGCCTGCGCGAACGCACTGCGCGACACGGCCGTGACGAGCACGCCGTGCGCGCCGCCGATTTCCTTCTGGATCACTTTCGCAGGATCGTCGATCGACGCATCGATCGTCAGCTGGGCACCCAGCTCGCGCGCGAGTGCGAGCTTGTCGGGCGAGATGTCGACGGCCGCGACGTGCAGGCCCATCGCACGCGCGTATTGCACGGCCACGTGGCCGAGCCCGCCGATACCGGAAATCGCGAGCCACTGGCCCGGGCGCGTATCGGTGACGCGAATGCCCTTGTAGACCGTCACGCCCGCGCACAGGATCGGCGCGATCTCGTCGAACGCGACCTGCGCCGGCAGATGGCCGACGTAAGCGGGATCGGCCAGCACGTATTCCGCATAGCTGCCGTTGACCGAATAACCGGTGTTCTGCTGCTCGTGGCAGAGGGTTTCCCAGCCGGTGTGACAGTACTCGCAGTGGCCGCATGCGGTGTAGAGCCAGGGCACGCCGACGCGGTCGCCCTCGCGCACGTGCGTGACGCCTGCGCCGACCGCCGCGACGACACCCACGCCTTCGTGTCCGGGAATGAACGGCAGCGTCGGCTTCACGGGCCAGTCGCCGTCGGCTGCGTGCAGGTCGGTATGTCAGACGCCCGTCGCCTTGATGTTGACGAGGATCTGGCCAGGGCCCGGCGTCGGAATCGGCACTTCCTCGATGCGCAACGGTTCGCCGAACGCGTGCACCACGGCCGCTTTCATGGTTTGAGTCATGCGTCGCTCCTGTCTGGTCGATGACCGCGCCAGTATCCGGGCTCGAAACCGGAACGCATTGATACGCGTCAACGGGGCGGGAATCGTGCGCGCCGGTGGCGGATTCATGGTGGGACGCGTGGCGCAAACCGCCGCTGCGCCGCCGGGTCGACGGCCCGCCTCTGCTTTCGCAGCCATTTCAGCCGTTTGTCGGAAACCCTGTGGCAGGCCGCCGTTTCGCTTGGAGTTTGAAATGATATAACATATCATTTCGTGATCTCGCCCACCTGAAAACCGTTTCATCCGGGTGGCCGGGTTACGCCGAGTCATATCCAGACGGGTCACTGCGCGCCACAGACGCAACAATATATCGTATCCAGCCGTGACCCGCATGGCTCGCCTTCCGATCGAACTCCAACCCATTCCAATTGATTCACCGACCATGCGCGACCTCCCTCGTCTACCGCTTCGCCCGCTCTCGCCCGTCTCGCTGATGCTGTTCGCCGCCGTCGCGCACGCGCAGGCCGATGCGCCCGCGTCGCCGACACCGACGCAAACCACTGCGCTCGCGCCGATCTTCGTGACCGCGAACCCGCTCGGCGACACCGACCTGATCTCGCCGACCGCGCAACTGTCCGGCGACGCGCTGACGCGCCGCCAGGCCGATTCGCTCGGCGAGACGCTGAACGGGCTGCCCGGCGTATCGACCACCACCTACGGGCCGATGGTCGGCCGCCCGATCATCCGCGGGATGGACGGTGACCGGATCCGGCTGCTGCAGAACGGCGTCGCGGCCTACGACGCGTCGTCGCTGTCATACGACCATGCGGTGCCGCAGGATCCGCTGTCGATCGAGCGCGTCGAAATCGTGCGCGGGCCGGCCGCGCTGCTGTACGGCGGCAATGCGGTGGGCGGCGTCGTCAACACGATCGACAACCGGATTCCGCGCGAGGCGATCGAAGGCGTGACGGGCGCGCTCGACGCGCGCTACGGCGGCGCCAATTCGGTGCGCGCGGGCGCCGCGCAGGTCGAAGGCGGCAACGGCCGCTTCGCGTTCCATGTCGACGCGTTCGACCGCGAAACGAGCAAGCTGCGGATTCCCGGCTACGCGCGCAGCAGCCAGCAACGCGCGATCGACGGCCCCGACACGCCGCAACCGTACGGCAACGTGCCGAACAGCGACGGCCGCGTGCATGGCGGCGCGGTCGGCGCGTCGTACACGTGGGCCGACGGTTTCGCGGGCCTGTCGTACAGCGGCTACGAGTCGAACTACGGCTCCGTCGCCGAGGACGACGTGCGCCTGCGAATGCGCCAGGAACGGCTCGCGCTCGCCTCCGAGATACGCAACCTGAGCGGCCCGTTCACGAAGCTGAAATTCGACTTCGCGTACACCGACTATCGCCACAAGGAAGTCGACAACGGCGAGACGGCCACCACCTTCCGCAACCGCGGCTACGAGGCACGCATCGAGGCGCGGCATCGCAGGATCGGCCCGTTCGAAGGCGCGATCGGCGTGCAGTTCGGCCAGAACACGTTCTCGGCGCTCGGTGACGAATTGCTCGTGCCGTCCACGCGCACGAACAGCGTCGCATTGTTCGGTCTCGAGGAATGGCAGGTCGTCCCGGCGCTCAAGCTGAGCCTCGGCGGGCGCTTCGAGCACGTGAAGGTCGATCCCGATCCGGCCGGCGTCGAGAAATTCGCGGGCGCGCAGCCGCGCGACTTCAATGCCGGCAGCGTCTCGGCCGGCGCGCTGTTCTCGCTGACGCCCGTGTGGTCGGTGGCGGCCAACGTCGCATACACCGAACGCGCGCCGACCTTCTACGAGCTGTATTCGAACGGCCCGCACGATGCGACCGGCCAGTTCCTGATCGGCAACCCGAACGCATCGAAGGAAAAGGCCGTGTCGACCGACCTGTCGCTGCGCTACGCGAGCGGGCCGAATCGCGGCAGCGTCGGCGTGTTCTACAACCGCTTCTCGAACTACCTGACCGAGTACAACACGGGCCGCGTGGTGAACGACGACGGCGAACCGGTCGCGCCCGGTACCGACGGTTCGCTCAACGAGGCGATCTACCGTGGCGTGCGCGCCGAGTTCTACGGCATCGAGCTGGACGGCAAGTGGCGCGCCTTCGCGCGGCGCGGCCATACGGTCGACCTGGAGCTGACGGCCGACTACACGCACGCACGCAACGTCGATACAGGCCAGCCGCTGCCGCGCATCGCGCCGCTGCGCGCGACACTCGCGGCCGACTACGGCTACGGCCCGTTCGGTGCGCGCGCGCAGGTCACGCATGCGTGGTCGCAGCATCGCGTGCCCGACAACGACTTTTCGACGGACGGCTACACGTCGCTCGGCGTGATGCTGACCTACAAGTTCCGCGTCGGTGCGACGCACTGGCTCGCGTACCTGCGCGGCGACAACCTGACGAACCAGGAAATCCGCTATTCGACCTCGGTCGTGCGCGGCCTCGCGCCGGAAGGCGGCCGCAGCGTGATGGCCGGGTTGCGCACCACGTTCTGACCCTCTCATGGCCCGCGGCGCCCGCCGCGGGCCGCGTTGCGGCGCCTCCACTCCGCCACGAATTTCCGCTTTCCGGACAATTCCGCCCATCGCGCATACATACCGACGACGCGCACCGGTTCCCTCCCCAATTAGAGCGCGACGGAATTTCGTTTTATTCACCCATAAATAGAAACAAATTCATCAGACAATTATTAGCGAAAATATCTCTTTTGCCTCGCCCGATAAAACCGGTTTCAAATTCCACGTATAAACCTTTGAATCACGGGCGCCTCTGTTCTTTCTGCCCGGGTTCGAGCAAACCCGCCCGAAAAGGATTCCAGCGCTAAAAAAACTAATATCAGGGTTTTCGAAGGGTAAAGAATCATTCCGTATACCCGTTAATGCCGGCACGAGCCCGTATCTGGTCGAACAATAAATTCAATTCACCAACCACACGCGCAGGGGCACAACGTGAATATCGCCAGAATGAGCATCAAGACAAAACTCCTCGGCGGCTTCGGCCTGCTCGCCGCGGTCGTCGTGATCGTGTCGGGCGTGGCACTCAAGGCGCTATCCGATACGAACGCCGAGTTTTCCCGCTACATGAACGGCATCAACGCGCGGGCGAACCAGTCCGCGCAAATCCGAACCGCGGTCGACCGGCGCGCGATCGCCGCGCGCAACATCGTGCTCGTGACCAAACCGTCCGATCTCGAGTTCGAACTGGCCGAGGTGAACCAGGCGCACAAGGACGTGCAGGAACATCTCGCGAAGCTCAAGGAGATGATGGCGAACGCGACCGACACCTCCGATCGCGCGCGCGAACTGGTGGACAACATCGCCCGCATCGAATCCAGCTACGGGCCCGTCGCGCTGCGTATCGTCGGGCTCGCGCAGGCCGGCAAGAAAGAAGAGGCGACCGCCGACATCGACGACAACTGCCGCCCGCTGCTCGCGCAGCTCGTGCGTGCGACCGATGCCTACGCGACCTATACGCATGAACGCGAACTCGCGATCGCCCAGCAATTCGCGGATCGTTATGCGATGGAACGCAACCTGCTGGCCGGCATCTGCCTGATCGCGGTCGCGCTCGCGGCCTGCGGCAGCCTGTGGCTGACGCGCAAGATCACGGTGCCGATCGGCTCGGCCGTGGACGTCGCGCGCACGGTCGCGAACGGCGATCTCGGCAGTCGCATCCACGTCAGCGGCAATGACGAAACCCGCGACCTGCTCGAAGCGCTGCGGACGATGAACGAGCGGTTGATCGGCATCGTCGGCCGCGTGCGCGATTCATCGAACAGCATCGCGCATGCCGTGAGCGAGATCGCGTCGGGCAACCTCGACCTGAGCCAGCGCACCGAGGAACAGGCCGCGTCGCTGCAGGAAACCGCCGCGACGATGGAGGAATTCACGTCGACGGTGCGGCTGAATGCCGAGAACGCGCAACAGGCGAGCGCGCTCGCCGCGAATGCGTCGGATGTCGCGCATCGCGGCAGCTCGGTGGTCGGCCGCGTGGTCGACACGATGACGGAAATCGGCCAGAGCTCGTCGAAGATCGCCGACATCACGGGCATCATCGAAGGCATCGCGTTCCAGACCAACATCCTCGCGCTGAATGCGGCGGTCGAAGCGGCGCGTGCGGGCGAACAGGGCCGCGGCTTCGCGGTCGTGGCGAGCGAGGTGCGCAGTCTCGCGCAACGTTCGTCGACGGCGGCAAAGGAGATCAAGGAACTGATCACCGCGTCGGTGCAGACGATCCGCGACGGCTCGGCGCTCGCCGGCGAAGCCGGCAAGACGATGTCGGACGTCACGCAGGCCGTCGCGCGCGTGACGGACATCATGGGCGAGATCGCGGCCGCGTCGGCCGAGCAGAGCCGCGGCATCGACCAGGTGAACCTGACGATCACGCAGATGGACGAGACGACCCAGCAGAACGCGGCGCTCGTCGAGCAGGCCGCGGCCGCATCGAAGTCGCTCGAGGCGCAAGGTCGCGAGCTGTCCGAAACGGTTGCCGCGTTCCGGATGCCGTCCGGCACGCACGTGACGTCGTCGGGCACGCACGCGCAAGAACCCGCCGCGCATCACTGGCAACCGGCTGCCGCGTAGCGGCTACCGCAAGGAGACGGCGATGCGCACGCTGATTCGCCGGTCTGCCTGCGTCACGCTTGCGCATACCGCGCGATGGGCCGTGCATCGTCAACGTCCGGCTCGATCCGTTCGCACGCGCGCGTCGCACGTCTCCTTTTCCGGTTCGCTGCACGCGCGCGTGTAGCTCGCGCATCGGCGCAGCCGCGTCGTCGCCGGTCGTTTCTACCGACCGGCACGGCATCGTGCGCCTATCCGGGAACGCGCATCGTCACGGACGATCGCGCGCGATGCCCGTCGTCCGCATGCCTTCGCGCACGCCGCGTTTGCAGCGTTGCGCAAGTTTCGATCCCGGCCCTGTATCGCGCGTTGCCACACCGGCGACATGGAGATAACGCCGCGTTCGCACGCACATCGCTCGCCGACGCAGACTTTTAAAACGAACGAATGACGAGTATGCTTAAAAAAGCACTCCGCGTTCGGACGGCGAATCGCGTGCCCTGACTCCCGTCCGATCGTATTGCGGCCTCATCGCTTCGCGCACCGCGAGCCGATGGCGGCGTCAGCTTCTCGCGCCACGGCCGCACGAACCTTCCCCCAATAATCGTCAGGAGAGCTGGTGAGCCGACTCGTCGTCGTATCCAATCGCATTGCAGATCCCCGTAAAGCCGCAGCCGGCGGGCTCGCCGTTGCCGTGAAAGACAGCCTGCAGGAATCCGGCGGCGTCTGGTTCGGCTGGAGCGGAAAGCTGCGCGGCAGCGACGACCAGCCCGCGCATGGCGACGACGTGCAGATCCAGAACGTCGGCGGCATCCAGCTCGCGACGATCGATCTCGACCCGCAGGACTACGACGCCTACTACCTCGGTTATTCGAACAACGTGCTGTGGCCGGTGTTTCACTACCGGCTCGATCTCGCGCAGTTCGACCGCCGCTTCGCCGACGGCTACCGGCGCGTGAACCAGTTGTTCGCGCGCAAGCTGCGCACGCTGCTGCGTCCCGACGACACCATCTGGGTCCACGACTACCAGCTGATTCCGCTCGCCGCCGAGCTGCGCGCGATGGGCTGTACGAATCCGATCGGTTTCTTCCTGCACATCCCGATGCCCCCGCCGCCGATCATGGCCGCGATCCCGGAACACGAATGGCTGATGCGCTCGCTGTTCGCCTACGATCTCGTCGGCTTCCAGACCGAGTCGGATCTGCTCCACTTCGAGCATTACGTCGAAGCGGAAGCCGGCGCCGCGCGGCTGCCCGACGGCCGGCTGCGTGCATTCGGCCGCACGCTGTCGGCCGGCGCGTTCCCGATCGGCATCAACGTCGACGAGTTCGAGTCGCTCGCGCGCGACCGCGACGGCCTCGACATGTTCGAACGCATGCGCGACGAATACTCGCGCCGCCAGTTGCTGGTCGGGGTCGACCGGCTCGATTACACGAAAGGGCTGCCACAGCGCGTGCATGCGTTCCGCGAGTTGCTCGAACAGTATCCGGAGAACCGCGACCGTGCGACGCTGATCCAGATCGCCGCGCCGAGCCGCGAGGATCTCGGCGCGTACGACGACCTGCGGCGCGAGATGGACAGCCTGTGCGGCGCGATCAACGGCGACTACGGCGAGCTCGAATGGATGCCGATGCGCTACATTCACCGCACCGTCGCGCGCAAGCGCCTGCCGGGCCTCTATCGCGCGAGCCGCGTCGCGCTCGTCACGCCGCTGCGCGACGGGATGAACCTCGTCGCGAAAGAATTTCTCGCCGCGCAGGACGCGGCCGATCCGGGCGTGCTCGTGCTGTCGCGTTTTGCCGGCGCGGCCGAGCAGCTGAAGTCGGCGCTGCTCGTCAACCCGTACGACACGCAAGGCACCGCGCAGGCGATCCAGCGTGCGCTCGCGATGCCGCTCGAGGAACGCCGCCAGCGTCATGCGGCGCTGATGGCGATCGTGCGCAAGACCGACGTGCACTGGTGGCGCACGCGCTTTCTCGACGCGCTCGCCGAAGCGGCCGAAGTCGCGGCCGCGGCCGAATCCTGACGCGCGCTCACGCGTCCGTCGCCGCGAATTCGAGCGCCGCGCCGCTCGCATCGCACAGGTCGACCGACACCGGTATGCCTTCTCGCAGGCTATCCGTCAGCACGCAGTACGCATCGAACTGATCGAGCACGCGCGTCGCCGCCGCGAGATCGGCCCATGTCCTGCCGATCGACAGCCGTACCGACATCGCGCCCACGCGCACCCTGCCCGCTTCGTTCCGCACCATGTCGACATCGATGTGTGCGGCAATCGGCTGCGGATCGACATGCTGCTTTTCCAGCGCGAACAGCAGGCTCGCCGCGAGGCAGGTCGCGACCGCCGCGGCCAGCAACCGGATCGGGTTCGGCCCGCGTCCTTCGCCGAGCGGCGGCGGTTCGTCGGTGAGCACCGGCGACAGCGTCGTGCCGGCAAACACCACTTCGAAACAGAAGCGCGCCTGCTGCGCGACATCGACCGATATGTGCGCCTCGCTCATGGCGACTCCGCGCGGATCAACCGGGAAAGGAATGCCGGCACGCAGTCGCATCGATGCGCGCCGCCCGCAGGTTCGCGGCACCTTCAGCGCTCGGGTTCGCGTGGCGGCCCGTATGCGACGAAATCGCGCTCGACCGCGGACGCGTGCTCCGTTTCGATCGCGCCACCGCGTGCGCCGGCTTCATCGTCCGGAGCCGGTGCAGCCGGCGTCGCGGACGACGGTTCGACGCGCCCGTCGATCAGCGCCTGCAGCGCTTCGCGCTCGAGCACCTCGGATTGCAGCAGCCGTCGCGCGATGCGTTCGAGCGCATCGCGACGCTCGCCGAGCGTCATCGCGACCCGCGCATGCGCATCGGCGAGCAGCGTGCGCACCTCGTCGTCGATCATCCGCGCGGTGTGCTCGCTGCAGCGCCCGTCGCCCGCATGCCACGCGCCGGGCATGCCCTGGCGTACATCGCCGTCGTCGAACGTCGCAAGGCCGATCTTTTCGCTCATCCCGTACTGCATGACCATGTGCCGCGCCATCGCGGTCGCGCGTTCGAGATCGTTCTGCGCGCCCGTCGACACGTCGCCGAACACGAGCTCCTCGGCAACGCGCCCGCCGAGCAACGCATCGATCCGGTCGAGCAGTTCGCTCCGGCGCAACACGTAGCGATCCTCGGTCGGCACCTGCTGCGTATAACCGAGCGCCGCCACGCCGCGCGGAATGATCGACACCTTCTTCACCGGGTCGCAATGCGCGCGGCTTTCCGCGACAAGCGCATGGCCGGCCTCGTGATACGCGATGGTCAGCTTCTCCTGCGCGTTCATCACGCGGCTCTTGCGTTCGAGGCCCGTCAGCGCGCGATCGATCGCCTCGTCGAAGTCGGCCATCCCGATCGCCGGCTTGCCGAGTTCGGCCGCATGCAGCGCGGCCTCGTTGACGACGTTCGCGAGATCGGCGCCGACGAAGCCCGGCGTGCGCGATGCCAGCTCGCCGAGATCGACGTCGGCCGCGAGCTTCACGCGCTTCACATGCACGCCGAGAATCTGCCGGCGGCCGTTCACGTCGGGCCGGTCGATCGCGATGTGGCGATCGAAGCGGCCCGGCCGCAGCAGCGCGGGATCGAGGATCTCCGGCCGGTTCGTCGCGGCCATGATGATCACGCCGGAGCCGGCCTGGAATCCGTCCATCTCGACGAGCAACTGGTTGAGCGTCTGCTCGCGTTCGTCGTTGCCCGACATCGGGCCGACGCCGCGCACCTTGCCGAGCGCGTCGAGCTCGTCGACGAACACGATGCACGGCGCCTTCTGCTGCGCCTGCTCGAACAGGTCGCGCACGCGCGCCGCGCCGACGCCGACGAACATCTCGACGAACGCCGAGCCGCTGATCGAGAAGAACGGCACGGCCGCCTCGCCGGCCACCGCGCGCGCGAGCAGCGTCTTGCCGGTGCCCGGCGCGCCGACGACGAGCACGCCCTTCGGAATCTTGCCGCCGAGCCGCTGGTAGCGGTCGGGGTTGCGCAGGAACGCGACGAGCTGCTGCAGTTCGGCCTTGGCTTCGTCGATGCCCGCGATATCGTCGAACGTGATGCCGGTTTCCTGCTGCACGTACACGCGCGCGCGGCTCTTGCCCATCCCGGTGAAATCCTGCAGCCCGCCGCGCTTGCGCAGCATCATGTTCCAGATGAACACGAACAGCACGAGTGGCAGCAGCCACGAGGCAAGCGATGCCATCCAGCTCGTGTCGGGCGTGCCGTGATAGCGGATGCCGGCCGCGGTCAGCGTGTCGGTCAGGTGTTCGTCGCTCACGCGGTTGGTCGTGAACCGCCACGGCGCGCCGGCCTGCTGCACGGCCGAGGCGTCGGACGCCGGCAGCATCGCGCCGGCCTGCGGCATCTTCAGCGTGCCCGAGATCGACGCGGGGCCGACTTCGAGATCGTCGACGAGCCGTGCGGCGACGAGCCGGTGGAAATCGCTGTACGCGATCGACGCCGACGACGGACGCAGCATCAGCAACTGCGCGGCGAACAGCACGAAGAAGCCCGCCGCGATCAGCAATCCCGGGTAGTCGAATTTCCTGTCCATGGCATCCGGCCGGACGTGCGCGCTACGCTACGCTGCGCTGCCGCGGCACGGCGGACGTGCGTGGCTGCGCGCGCAGCCCGCGCGCGGCATCGGCGGCCATGCGGCAGCGGTAGTCATGCGTGCCATCTCGCCTCGCTCCTGCGCATCAACGATGCCGCGACAACGCCGTCGGCCGGCATCGCCGGGCAATCCTCGCCCGGGCGGCACGCCGCGACGCGCCGCCCCTGATTCAAGTCTAGTTCGCGCGAGTGCGTCGCGCATCGCTCGCGGCGCGACGGGAATCGTCCGACAAACACCTTTCATCCGCCCCCGTTGCCGCGTTATAGTCGCGTTCGTGACATTTTTGTGACAGATGCATCGCACGCGCCGATACGCCATACGGGCCGTTGCCTTCCATCGTTCGGCACGGCAGCCTGTGCGGCACCGCCGTGCATCACGCCCCGTCCACCCGCCCATTCGAGGAACCCACGACGTGAACGACACCCCCGATCGCCCCGACGACCTTCCCGCCGATCCCGACCGCCGCCGCGTGCTCGGCGGCCTTGCCGCGCTCGGTGCGGGTGTCGCGCTCAGCGGCTGCGAAACCACCGGCGCGCCGCGTTCCGCCGCCGACCTGCGCGTCGACGAAGCGTTGCGCCAGCGTGTGCGGCACATCGTCGTGATCTACGCGGAAAACCGCAGCTTCGCGAACCTGTACGGCGATTTCCCGGGCGTAAGCCATCCGCTGAGCGAGGTGCGGCCCGAGCACGCGCAGCAGCTCGATCGCGACGGCAAGACGCCGTTGCCCGTGCTGCCGAAGATCTGGGGCGGGCTCGTGCCGCAGGCGCAGGAAGTGGACGGCAAGCGCTACGCGATCGCCGAGCGCGACATCGACAAGCTGCCGAACGCGCCGTTCCGGATCACGGACGCGCAGGGCAAGCCGCTGCCGAACGGCGTGATCACGCGCGACCTGTGGCACCGCTTCTACCAGAACCAGATGCAGATCGCGGGCGGCCGCAACGACCAGTTCGCCGCGTGGGCCGATTCGGGCGGCCTCGTGATGGGCCATTACCGCAATTCGGCCGACACGCTGCGGCTGTGGAACCTCGCGCGGCAATACACGCTGTGCGACAACTTCTTCATGGCGGCCTTCGGCGGTTCGTGGATGAACCACATGTTCCTGATCTCCGCGCAGCCGCCGCTGTATCCGGACGCGCACAAGCATCCGCATGCGGCGAAACTGCTGTCGAAGGTCGAAGGCGACGATCCGGCCGGTACGCGCCTGAAGCTCGCCGACGATTCGCCCGCGTCCGCGCTCGACGGCCCGCCGAAGTTCGCGGGCGACGGCCCGCTGACGCCGGACGGTTATGGCGTGAACACGATGGCGCCGCCGTATCAGCCGAGCTACGTGCCGCCGCCGGACCCGGGCAATGCCGCGTACGCGGACCCGGCCGACCATCGCGTGATGCCGCCGCAGGGTTATGCGACGATCGGCGACCGCCTGTCGGAAAAGAACATCGACTGGGCGTGGTACAGCGGCGCGTGGCAGTACGCGCTCGAGCATCGCGACACGGGCACCGTGCCCGATTTCCAGTACCACCACCAGCCGTTCAACTATTTCGCGAACTACGCGCCCGGCACCGAGGCGCGCAGCAAGCACCTGCGCGACGCCGGGCTCGGCGACGAGCCGTCGACCAACCACTTCATCGCCGACATCGACGCGGGCCGACTGCCGGCCGTCACGTTCTACAAGCCGCAGGGCAACCTGAACATGCATGCGGGTTATGCGGACATCGAATCCGGCGACCGTCACATCGCGACGGTGATCGACCATATCCGGCGCGGACCGCAATGGGACAACACCGTGATCGTGATGACGCACGACGAGAACGGCGGCTGGTGGGATCACGTCGCGCCGCCGGTGGGCGACCGCTGGGGCCCCGGTTCACGGATTCCGGCGCTCGTGATCTCGCCGTTCGCGAAGAAGGGTTTCGTCGATCACACGCTGTACGACACGAACTCGATCCTGCGCTTCATCAGCCGCGTGCACGGGCTCGCGCCGCTCGACGGCGTGGTCGCGCGCAACAAGGCCTTCGCCGCGCGCGGCGCGACGCCGCCGGGCGACCTCACGAACGCGCTCGACCTCGGCTGACGGCGGGTTGGCCTGATTGGCGGCTTAGCGGCTTAGCGGCTGAGCCGCTGAACCGCTCAAGCACCTGGGCACTTGGGTGCCCGAAACGACGACGCCCCGGGCAAGACGATTGCCCGGGGCGTCGTTCATTTCCACCCTGCCAACGCTACGCGGCGTTGCGCAGCGCGTCGCACCCGGCCTGCGCGGCGTGACGGCCGGCCTGCCGGCCGAAGAACGTCGCGTCGGCCAGCGACAACCCCGAGCTGTACCCGGCGCCCCAGCGCGGCAGCCCGCAGGTCGTGCGGCCGGCCGCATAGAGCCCCGCCACCGGCGCGCGTGCCGCGTCGACCACCTGCCCGGTCGGCAGCGTGTCGAGCCCGCCGAGCGTGAAGTGCGGATAGAACGCGTAGTCGATCCGGCAATCGAGCGCGACGAACGGCGGCTCGATCAGCGGCTGCAGCCATTTCCCGGCCTTGTGGAACAGCGGATCGGCGCCTTCGGCAGCATGGCGGTTGTAGACGTCGACAGTCGCCGTCAGCGTGCCGGCCGGCATCTGCAGGTCGCGTTCGACTTCCTCCCACGTTTCGCCGGCCGCCGCGATGCCGATCCGCGCAATCGCGGGCGGCTCGCGGTACGTCGCCTGGTCGACGAGCAGGTAGATGCGGTCGCCGGCCTGGTGGAACGCGTGATGGCCCGTGCGGCCGTGATAACCGTCCTCGTTGATGAAGCGCTGGCCGCGCGCGTTCACGAAGATTCCCCGGATCAGCGATTCGGGCGCGTAAAACGGCAGGCTGACGAAACCCTGGTCCATATGGATCGCCGCGCCGCCCGCGCTCTGGCCGAGCAGGATGCCCGAGCCGTCGTCGCCGGGGCTGCCGATCGGTTCATCCGAGCGCAGGAACTGCGGCGCATGCCGGCGCACCATGTCGCGATTCATCGCGAAACCGCCCGCGCACAGGATCACCGCGCGACGCGCACGCACGCATGCCGTCTCGCCATACGCGCGCAGCACGACGCCGCACACCGCGCCGTCGTCGTCGACGATCAATGCGAGCGCGCGCGTGTCGTAACGCGTCGCGACGCCGAGCGCCGCCACGCGTTCGGCCAGCACGCGCATCAGCATCTGCCCGCCGCCCCAGCCCGGCCATTGCGGCGTGTGCCCGCGCGGGCACGGCTTCGCGGCCTCGCTGAACGGCCAGGCTTCCTCGCTGCCCGACCAGATCAGGCAATCGTCGGTCTCCGGTTCGACGATCCGCTCGGCAATGAACGTGTTTTTGTACGTGAGGCCCTGCGCGACGAGCCAGTCGTGGTGCGCCAGGCTTTCGTTCGCGTAGAGCCGCACCTTCGCCTCGTCGGCGTCGCGCCCGCCGGCCAGCATCAGGTAGCGGTACAGATCCTCGGTGTCGTCGGTAAAGCCGGCCTGCCGCTGGGCGGGCGTGCCGCCGCTGCCGCCGAGGTAGATCTCGCCGCCCGACAGCGCGCTCGTGCCGCCGTAGCTCGACGCGCGCTCGACGATCAGCGTGTCGGCGCCGGCGCGCGCGGCTTCGATCGCCGCACAGGCGCCGGCCGCGCCGAAGCCGACGATCACGACATCGTGTTCGGCATCCCAGCGATGCACGTCGCGAATGTTCAGGGGGTGAGTCAGGGAATAGTCGGATGACATGAGGAATGGGTCAGCGTGTAGGAAACCTGAGGGAAGCGATGGAAAGCCGCGGACGCGGTGAGGGCCGACAGGCGGCCCGTTGCCGACGTTGCCGCCGCAATGCCTGAATGCCGGATCGGGCGTGCGACGGTGCGCGTGCACGACGCACGCGTCCCGTGCCCGGTTGAAGCCGCGACCCGCATCAAACGGGATCGGCCCGCGCGATGATTGCGACGTGGCCGTGGCGAAGAGCGTTGGTACGCCATCACGCCATCGCGCCGCCACGGCTGCCGGCCTGCGCTGTGCGCGGCCGCGCGGACGTCACATGCCGCGCAGCGCGGCGAAACCGAAGTGCGACGGATCGATCGGCACGCAGCCGGCCGGCAGCCCGTTCGCGTCGACCGAGCGGCATTGCAGGATGCCGGCCGCATACGGCGGCGACGGAACCTGATCGGCGCCGTATCGCGCCATCGCCATGGCAGCGAACGTGCCCATCGCCAGTACGCATAGCTTGCGAGTCGTCAGTCTCATGATCGTCGTCCCCTCCGGTTGTCCGCTGGTGCGGTTCGTGTCCGGCGTGCATCGCATGCGGCACCGGATGACTGCACGGTAGCCAGCGCCCGGCCGCCGGCCATCGTCCATTTCGACTAGGGGCAAACGCTGAGCGGCGGGCGCACGGCGTGTCGCATCGCAGCATCGCGCGCAACCGCTTCGCACACGCGGAGGAGACGCGGCGCGTTGCGCGCCAGTCGCGGCCGGCCGCGCCAATCGTCAGACGCCTGTCGCACGCCGGTCGCTGCGCCGCACCAACCTGGCGCGATCGTGCGGCACGCGGCGCCCGGCCCCGGTGTTTTCCCCGACCCTCGCCCTGCTCCGTATGGATGATGAGCCGCCACCAGTCCGATGCGAACCTTCGCCTCGACGTCGCAATGCCGCCGCGTCCGCACTCGCGGCGCGGCCGACTCTTTCCGTTCTTCCACGGGAGCCCTGCATGACCGATTCGAATCCCCGCCACGCGCTGTACGAACTGGCGTGCCGCTACGCGCAAGCCGTCGACCGGCGCGACTGGCCGCGACTCACCGCCCTCTTCACGCCCGATGCACAGCTCGCCGGCCCCGGCTTCCGCTTCGACGACCGCGACGCGATCGTGACGGGCATGCGCGTGATCGAGCGCTACGAAGCGACCCAGCATCACGTGCACAACCAGCTCGTGACGCTCGACGGCGGCGCGGCCGACGTCGAGACCTATGGCGTCGCCTGCCACGTCTACGTGCGCGACGGCGTGAAGCGCAAGCTCGACTGGGGGCTGCGCTATCGCGACCGCTGCGTGTTCGACGGCGGCACGTGGCGTTTCGCCGCGCGCACGCTGCACGTCGACTGGTCGCAAGACCTGCCGCTGGAGGGCTGAACGATGCGCACCGCTGCTCCCCTCGACGGCCGCACCGCACTCGTCACGGGCGGCGCCGGCGGCATCGGCGCGGCCTGCGCGCACGCGCTCGTCGCCGACGGCGCGGCCGTCGTGCTGATGGGCCGCCGCCGCGACGCGCTCGAACGCACGCAACGGCAACTGACCGACGCGGTGCCCGGCAGCCGCGTCGCGATCCACGCGGGCGACGCCTGCGACGAAGGCGACCTGCAGGCCGCGCTCGACTGCGCGTGGGCGCTCGACCGTCGCCTCGACATCGTCGTGCCGACGGTTGGCGGTGCGGGTTTCCGGCCGCTGCTGCTGCACGACGCCGACACCTTCCGCGCCGAAATCGACCTGAACCTGCACAGCGCGTTCGCCGCGATCCGTCACGCCGCGCCGCGGCTCGCCGATAGCGGCGGCGGCGCGATCGTCTGCATCTCGTCGACGGCCGCGCGGATCAATTTCCGCTGGCTGTCCGCGTACTGCACCGCGAAAGCTGCGCTCGAAGCGCTCGTGCGCGGCGCGGCCGAGGAACTGGCCGGCGCGAAGATCCGCGTGAACGCGGTGCGCCCGGGCCTCACGCGCTCCGAAGCAACGGCGCCGATGTTCGACAACCGCGCGCTCGTCGACAGCTTTCTCGAGCAGATCCCGCTCGACACGCTCGGCGAACCGGAAGCGATCGCGCATGCGGTGCGCTATCTCGCGGGCCCCGAGTCGGGCTGGGTGACCGGCCAGAGTTTCGCGGTCGACGGCGGCCACGAACTGCGCACCAACCCGCGCGTCGACGACACGATCGCGCAGATCTACGGCACGGCCGCGCTCGACGCGATCAAGGCCGGCCGCGCACCGGGCGACGCATGAGCGCCCGCCTACTTTCAACGTCAAGGGAAAACGACCGACCATGAATCGAGTCGCAAACAAGGTCGCACTGGTCACCGGTGCGGCAAGCGGCGTCGGCCGCGCGGATGCGCTGCTGCTCGCCGCCGAAGGCGCGCGTGTCGTGCTGACCGACATCGACGAGGATGCCGGCCGCGCGCTCGCACGCGAGATCGGCGACGCCGCACTGTTCGTCCGCCACGACATCGCCGACGAGGACGGCTGGCGACAGGCGATCGCATCGACGCTCGACCGCTTCGGCCGCCTCGACGTGCTCGTCAACAACGCGGCGATCTGCCCGGTCGGCTCGATCGAGGACACGAGCCTCGACACGTGGCGCCGCGTGATGCGCACCAACGCCGACGGCTATTTCCTCGGCTGCAAATATGCGATCGGCGCGATGAAGGACAACGACACGCCGGGCTCGATCGTGATGATGTCGTCGGTCGCCGCGCTCGGCGGGCTGCCGATGATGTGCGCATACACCGGGTCGAAAGGCGCGGTGACGGCGCTCGCGCGCAGCGTCGCCGTGCACTGCAAGCGCAACGGTTACCGCATCCGCTGCAACTCGATCCATCCGGACGGGATCTGGACGCCGATGACGCAGGCGCTGATGCCCGATCTCGACCCGGCCGCGCTCGGCATCGGCAGCGATCCGATGGCACGCATGTGCGACCCGCGGGACGTCGCGAATCTCGTGCTGTTCCTCGCGTCCGACGAATCGCGTTTCGTGAACGGTGCGGAACTGCGGATCGACAACGCGCAACTGGTGTCGTCGCTGTGACGCGACGCACTGCCCCCCCGTTCAAAGGAGTTCATCGATGATTTCATTCAACGGCAAGACCGTGCTGGTCACCGGCGGCGGCGCAGGCATCGGCCGTGCGTGTGCAGAAGCGTTCGGCACGGCCGGCGCGCGCGTCGCGGTAGCCGAGATCGACCCGGCCCGCGCACAGGACGTGCGCCAGACGCTCGAGGCGGCGGGCGTCGACGCGCTCGTCGGCACCGTCGACGTCACGCGCCGCGACCAGGTCGATGCGTTCGCACGAACCGTCGACGCGCGCTTCGGCGGCCTCGACGTGCTCGTCAACAATGTGGGCGACTTCCTGCAGATCGCGAAACCGTTCGACGACTGCACCGACGACGACATCGCGCGGCTGTTCGACGCGAACCTGCGCCAGGTGTTCGTCGTCACGCGCGCGATGCTGCCGTTGCTGCGCAAGCGCGGCGCGGGCGGCAGCATCGTCGGCGTGTCGTCGATCGAAGGCTTTCGCGCCATTCCGAACTGCACCGTGTACGCGTCGTTCAAGGCCGCGCTGACCGGCTTCACGAAAAGCCTCGCGCTCGAACTCGGGCCGGCCGGCATTCGCGTGAACCAGATCGCCCCCGAAACCACCGAGACGCCGCAGGTGCCCGTCGGCGCGATGGTCGCGGCCGAGCATCGCGAGCACATCCCGCGCTGGATCCCGCTCGGGCGCTTCGGCACGGCCGGCGATATCGCGGGTGCCGCGCTGTTCCTCGCGAGCCCGCTCGCCGCGTGGGTCACCGGCACGACGCTGCACGTCGACGGCGGCGCGCTCGCGGCGGCCGGCTGGTATCGCGACCCGAACGGCTTCTGGACCAACATGCCCGTCGTCACGGGCAACGGCTTCAATTTCTGAGCGGCACTGCCCGCCTGTTCATTTCACGCGGCACGAAAGCGCCGCTACCGGAGACACCATGAAGATCCTGATCGTCGGCGGCACCGGCCTCATTGGCGGCCATGCCGCGCTGCACCTGCACGCGCAGGGCAACCACGTGACACTCGCCGCACGCAAGCCACCCGCCCCCGGCAGCGCACTCGCGCAGTTCGACGTGCTGCTGCGCGACTACGTGGCCGGCAACTTCACGCGCGACGATCTCGCGCCGTTCGACGCGGTGGTGTTCGCGGCCGGCAACGATATCCGCCACCTGCCGCCCGGCACCGACGAAGCCGCGCACTGGGAGCGCGCGAACGTCGACGCGGTGCCGCGCTTTTTCGCGCTCGCGCGCGACGCGGGCGTGAAGCGCGCGGTGCTGGTCGGCAGCTTCTATCCGCAGGTCGCGCCGGCGCTCGTCGACACGGTGCCGTACGTGCGCTCGCGCCATCTCGCCGACGAACGTGTCCGCGCGCTCGCGACGCAGTCGTTCGCCGTCTGCAGCGTCAACGCGCCGTTCGTCGTCGGGTCGGTGCCGGGGCTGCGCAACGAGATGTTCGCTGCCTACACGGGCTATGCGCAAGGCCAGTTCGCGGGGCTGCCCGTGTTCGGGCCGGCCGGCGGCAGCAACTTCATCTCGACGCAATCGCTGTCGGAAGCGATCTGGGGCGCGCTGCAGCGCGGCGAAGCAGGCAAGGCCTACCTCGTCGGCGACGAGAACCTCAGCTTCGCCGACTACTTCGCGGCCTTCTTCCGTGCGGCCGGCAATCCGCGCGACGTCCCGTCGCTCGACCAGGAGCATCCGCTGTTGCCCGACATCGCGATCTACACGGGGCGCGGCAACGTCGTGTCGTACGAGCCCGATTCCGCCGACAGCGCGCTGCTGCGCTACCGGCGCGGCGATGTGCAGCGTGCGGTCGATGAAGTCGTTGCGCATTGCCGCGCGCAGTAGGCAAACGGCGCGTGTGCGGCGCGAATGCAAAAACGTCCCGCCGCCGGCAACGAATGCCGGCGGCGGGACGTCGGAGCGACAACGTCGATGCGGGCCGTCAGGCGCCGATACGCTGCTCGATCTTCTTCATCGTGTCGGTCATTTCGGCCGGCAGGCGCAGCTTCAGCATGTCGAACAGCGCCGCATGCAGCTTCAGTTCCTCACGCCATTCGTCGGCGTTCATCGACGTCACCGCGTCGAACTGCTCGCGCGTGAAATCGAGGCCGTCCCAGTGCAGGTCCTCATACGCCGGCGACACGCCGAACGCATGCTCACCGCCGCCGCCCGTGCCTTCGAGACGGTCGAGCATCCACTTCAGCACGCGCATGTTCTCGCCG
The DNA here is from genome assembly GCF_019425585.1 of Burkholderia sp. COPS. Classification (NCBI taxonomy): domain Bacteria; kingdom Pseudomonadati; phylum Pseudomonadota; class Betaproteobacteria; order Burkholderiales; family Burkholderiaceae; genus Burkholderia; species Burkholderia sp. COPS. Next base: position 20,698 of record NZ_WIXR01000021.1, read on the forward strand.
AAGCCCGGCCACACGAACTTGCCGTTCGCATCCTTGCGGAACCAGTTCACGCAGTAGATCTTCGGCAGTTTCGCGCCGGCGCCTTCGAGCTGCTTGCCGAGCTTCAGCCAGTGCGCGAAATAATCGCTGACGTTGTAACCACAGAACGGCAGCATCGCAAACGGATCGCGGCGCACGATGCCCTGCTGGCCGACCGCCGCGGCGGTCGTCTCCGAGCCCATCGTCGCGGCCATGTACACGCCTTCGACCCAGTCGCGCGCCTCGGTCACCAGCGGCACGGTCGTCGAACGGCGGCCACCGAAGATGAACGCGTCGATCGGCACGCCGGCCGGGTTTTCCCAGTCGTCGTCGATCGACGGGCACTGCGCGGCCGGCGCCGTGAAGCGCGAATTCGGATGCGCCGCCTTGCGGCCCGTCTCCTTGCCGATCTCCGGCGTCCACGGGTTGCCCTGCCAGTCGGTCAGCTTCGCGGGCGGCGTGTCGGTCAGCCCTTCCCACCACACGTCGCCGTCTTCCGTCAGCGCGACGTTCGTGAAGATCACGTTTTTCGTGAGCGTCGAGATTGCGTTCGGGTTGGTCTTCACGCCCGTGCCCGGCGCGACACCGAAGAAGCCGGCTTCCGGGTTGATCGCATACAGTCGGCCGTCGCGGCCCGGCTTCAGCCACGCGATGTCGTCGCCGATCGTCGTGACCTTCCAGCCATCGAAGCCCTGCGGCGGAATCAGCATCGCGAAGTTCGTCTTGCCGCACGCGGACGGGAATGCGGCCGCGACGTGATACTTCTTGCCGGCCGGCGACGTCACGCCGAGGATCAGCATGTGTTCGGCGAGCCAGCCCTGGTCGCGCCCCATCGTCGATGCGATACGCAGCGCGAAACACTTCTTGCCGAGCAGCGCGTTGCCGCCGTAGCCCGAACCGAAACTCCAGATCTCGCGCGTCTCGGGGAAATGCACGATGTACTTGACCGGGTTGCACGGCCACGGCACGTCCTGCTGGCCGGCTTCGAGCGGATGGCCGACGCTGTGCACGCACGGCACGAAATCGCCGTCCTCGCCCAGCACGTCATATACCTCGCGGCCCATGCGCGTCATGATCCGCATGTTCACGGCGACGTACGGGCTGTCGGACAGCTCGACGCCGACGTGCGCGATCGGCGAGCCGAGCGGGCCCATCGAGAACGGCACGACGTACAGCGTGCGGCCGCGCATCGAGCCGCGGAACAGGCCGTTGAGCGTCTCGCGCATTTCGGCGGGCGCGATCCAGTTGTTGGTCGGGCCGACGTCGTCGCGCGATGCCGCGCAGATGAACGTGCGATCCTCGACGCGCGCGACGTCGGACGGATCGGATTGCGCGAGATACGAGTTCGGGCGCTTCGCCGGGTTCAGCCGCTTGAGCGTGCCCTGGTCGACCATCGCCTGGCACAGCGCGTCGTTTTCTTCCTGCGAACCGTCACACCACACGACACGCTCGGGCTCCGTGAGCGCCGCGATGCGCGACACCCAGTCGATCAGCTTGCGATGTTTGACGAAAGCCGGCGGAGCGATCAGCGGGCCGTGTGTTGCTTCGGCCAGATTGTTTTGCGACATGAGGGTGTCTCCAGATTATTGGGCGAGGATGGGGGATGCGGGGCGAGCCCGCGAGATGGGGGATGCGATTGGAGCGCAGGGTGCGGCGGCGCGCAGGACGGGACACGCGAGCGGAGCGCGTGTCGATGCCGCGATGCGTGCGAGAGAAGGTGACGTCTCGTTAGAAGGTGCGAACGCGAGTTTCGCCATGCAAGCAACCTGCCGTACAACTCCATGGCGACCAGCATACCATCGCCGTTATTCGGCAAACGTTGCGTTGCAACAAGAAACAACTATGTCGGCGATCCGGCACGCCAGTTGCCTGTGAATTATTTTTACAACGCCATTGCGCGCGTTTCGGCGGTGAAACGGCCAGGACGGCCGTCCAACAAGGGTTTCGCGGAAGCGGCAATTCCGGCCCGCCGCGCCCGCGTTTGGCCAGCGAGCGCGCGGGCCGTGCGAATTCACGTTTTCGCTAGTCAGGCAAACCCTGAATTAGGTTGCGTACACAAACATCCGACGAGAACGTGCGGCAGGCCCACCTGCTCAAAACGGCGCGCCCGGCAATCCGGGGTAATACGCGCCTGCCGCCATCCCGCCGTCGACGGCCAGTTCGGCGCCGTTGCAGTAGGATGCTTCGTCGCTCGCGAGGAACAGCGTCGCGCGCGCGATTTCATCGGGCAGGCCGACGCGTTGCAGCGGCACGTTCGCATAGTGCTTGTTGATTTCCTCGAGCGGCGCGCCGGTCGGGTTCGACATCGCGGTGTTCACGCCGCCCGGATGGATCGAATTCACGCGCACGCCCTGATGGCCGAGTTCGAGCGCCGCGACCTTCGTCAGCCCGCGCACGCCCCACTTGCTCGACACGTACGCGGCCAGTGCGTTCACGCCGCGCAGCCCGTCCACCGACGAGATGTTGACGATCGACCCGCTTTTCTGCGCGATCATGCGCGGCGCGATCGTCCGGATCCCGACGAACGTGCCGACGAGGTTGATCGACACCGCACGCTCGAAATCGCGTTTCGACAGCTCGGTGATGCCGCCGAACGTCAGCACGGCCGCATTGTTGACCAGGACGTCGATACGGCCGAACTGCTCGACCGTCGCTTCGGTCACGCGCACCCAGCTCGCTTCGTCGGCGACGTCGAGCCGCATGAAGCGTGCCGCGTCGCCGAGCTCGCGCGCGAGCGCTTCGCCTTCCGCATCGAGCACGTCGCCGATCACGACGCGCGCGCCCTCCGCGACGAACAGCCGGCACGTCGCCGCGCCCATGCCACGCGCACCGCCCGTGACGATCGCTACCTTTCCTTCCAGTCGACCCATGTCGTCCTCTCTTCGATTCCGGTTTGCCGGCCGCCGCGCGCAGGCGTGCACGCGCGTGCCGGATCATGATCGGCACGCGGCCGGTGCCGCGCGCCTGTGCCGTCAGCCCGCGTCGTCAGCCCCAGTACGCCTGCCCGCCGTCGAGCGGCAGCGTCGCGCCCGTCAGGTACGCCGCGTCGCGGCTCGCCAGAAACACGATCGCGCGCCCGATGTCCTGCTCGCAATCGCCTACGCGGCCGAGCGGAATCGTGCGGAAAAACGCGGCGGCTTCCTGCGGGTTCGCGTCGACCCAGCCTTTCAGGCCCGGCGACAACGCATGTGGTGCGACCGCATTCACGCGGATCCCGTCCACGCCCCACTCGCATGCAGCCGCGCGCGTCAGCGCACGAATCGCCTCCTTGGTCGCCGCGTACGCGCCGTAGCCGGACGCATCCCAGCGCACCGCGGCCGACGAAGCGAAATTGACGATCACGCCGTCGCCCTTCAGATGCGGATGGCACGCGCGCATCATGCGCAGCGTCGCGATCGGCCCCGACTCGAGCCCCGCGAGGAAATCCGCATCGGTGACGTCGAGCAGGCGGCCGAGCGGCACGACCTGCGCGTTGTTGATCAGGATCTGCACGCCGCCGAAGCGCGCAACGACGCTGTCGACGCACGTCACGATCTGCGCGGCGTTCATCACGTCGCACACGAACGGCTCGGCCACGCCGCCACGCGCGCGAATCGCCTCGCAGGTCGCGAGCAGCTTGTCGCGGGTACGACCGACCACCGCAACGTGCGCGCCTTCCGACGCGAGCGCCTGCGCGACGCCCTGGCCGACGCCCTGCCCCGCGCCCGTCACGAGCGCGACCTTGCCTTTCAGGATGCCCATGTGCGCTCCTCAGGCGACGATCGCCGGATGGGCCTGCACAGGCCCGCCGAGCAGTTCGCGGTACGACGGCGGCTGCTTGCCGTCGAGATCGGCGATGCCGTATTGCAGCGCGGCTTCCGCGCCGACGAGCACCTGCCCCGATAACCCCATGCGCTGCGGATCGCCGTGGATCGCGTGAATCACGCGGCCCGTGAATTCCGGACTTTCCGCGACGAGCGAGAATTCCTTGTACAGATCCGGGTGTTCTTCCCACACGCGCGTCGTGCGCTCGGTGCGCAGCGGGCCCATCCAGATCGACACGGCCGCGACGTCGAACGGCTTCAGGTCGACGGCCATGTCCTTCGCGAACTTGTCGACACCGGATTTCTGCGCGCCGTAGGCCGCCCCATGCATGTAACAGCTCGCGCCGAACGACGACGTGAACGCGATCAGGCCGCTGCGACGCTTCACCATCAGCGCCGCCGCGTGCCAGCTCGCGACATAGGCCGAGCGCAGGCCGACATCGAGGATGTTGACGAGGTCGAGCGACTTCTCCCAGAACGGGCCCGGCTGGATCAGTTGATCGTGCAGATAGGTCGCGTTGTTGACGAGAATGTCGAGCCGCCCGCTTTCGCGTTCGACGCGCTCGAACAGCGCCTTCACCTGCGCGTCGTCCGCGTGGTCGCATGCCACCGCGACTCCGCGGCCGCCGAGCGCATCGATCTCACGTGCGGTCTCGTGGATGGTGCCGGGCAGCGGCGCATCGCCTTCGTTCTGCGAGCGGCCCGTGACGTAGACGGTCATGCCGGCCGCACCGAGCGCGCGCGCGATGCCCTTGCCCGCGCCGCGCGACGCGCCCGTCACGACGGCGACCGGCGCATCGTGGTTCTGTGTCATGTTCGATGTCTCCTGTGGAATGTGCGCCATGAGTAAAGCGCTGACGTGCGTCAGGCGGCCGGCGGCTGCGCACCGGCGAACAGCACGCCCGGCGCATCGCCTTCGTAACGGACCGACAGCGTCGACGTGACGACGCAGCGCGTGCCCGCGATCTTCCATTCGCCGTCGACCTTCCGGTATTCGTCGTCGTAGTACGCGCCGAGCTGCGTGAGCGTTCGCGCGTTCGTGTCGATCAGCTGGTAGTGCAGGCCCCACGTGCCGCGCGCATGCGCGTCGTCGAGCACGTCGATCTCGGGATTCACGCCGTGATGCATCTCGACGATGTGCGGATGGCAGCCGAGTTGCGCGAATACGTCGACGAGCGCGTCGCGCGTGTCGAACGTGCCGATGCGGCCGTAGTCGATGCGCACTTGGCCGGGCACGAAGCAGTCGCGCATCCCTTGCGGATCCTTGCGGTCGCAGCACGTGAAGTAGCGCGCCTTCAGCCGGCGGATCGCGTCGGCATCCTCGAGCCGGCGCACACGCGCTTCCAGCGATTCGATGAGGGTCATCCTGTCTCCTAGTTCGGTGCAGGCGCGGTTCGATGGCCGCGTCGATGCCACGTTACCGCCGCGCGATGCGTCGGCCATCACCCGTTCGGATGAAACCGGCGATTCGTCTTCGCAGCGCGGAGCGCACGCGGACGGCGCGTTCGTCCGAACAGACGATGTGATGCAGGCGGCTTCGTTCCTACCATCGAACGACACCACCACGAGACCCGGCGATGGACGACACGACCCGCACGCTCCATGAATACGAGCAGATCCGACAGTTGAAGTACCGGTATTTCCGCGCGGTCGACACGCACGACTGGGCGCTGCTCGCGGATTGCCTGACCGAAGACTGCGAGGCCTGCCTGTACGGCGGCCGCTACGTGTACGACGGCCGCGACGCGTTCGTGTCGAGCCTGCGCGAGCTGATCGGCAAGCCGACCTTCCTGACGATGCATCACGGCCATCACCCCGAGCTCACGCTGGTCTCGGCCGATCATGCATGCGGCGTGTGGTTTCTCGAGGACCACGCGATCAATCTCGAGGACAACTACCTGCTGCACGGCACTGCGTTCTACGACGACCAGTACGTGAAACGCGATGGCGCGTGGCGCATTCACGCGACGCGCCACGAACGCCTGTTCGAAACCGTCACGTCGCCGATTCCGCCGTCGTTCACGCTGACCGCGAACCGGTTCGCGCCGGACGCCCCCCCGTCGGCCGGATCGCCTGAAATCGCTTCCTGAACCCCGGCGGCAACGCCGCCGATCCCGTCATTACCCTCTGGAGCCGGAGCAATGGAGAAAGTCATTTACGTGTTGTGGCGCGACGCGCAGGCTGCGCCCGATCAGTGGAGCCGCACGGTGCGCGTGCCACTCGCCGACAAGTTGCTGTCGCTCGGTGCGCACGGCGTGCAGGTGAACGTCGCGGATGCGGACGTCGCGCCGGCCGCCGGCCTGAAGCAGACCAACACGCACCCGGGCATCGACGGGATCGTCGCGGTGTGGGTCGATAGCGCGAACGCGATGTTTCGGCAGCCGTTCGACGACGCGGTGCGTGCGGTCGTCCCGCACATGGCTGCGTATCTCGTCACGGAGTCGCAACCGATTCCGAATACGCGCTTTCCTGCACGGCCGGGCGAGCGCACCACGGGCTTCTCGCAGCTCGCGTTCCTGAAGCGGCCGCCGCGCCTCACGCACGAAGCATGGCTCGACGTGTGGCACGGACATCACACGCGCGTCGCGATCGATACGCAGGACAATTTCCTGTATGTGCAGAACGTCGTCGTGCGCGCGCTCACGCATGCGGCGCCCGGTTATGACGCGATCGTCGAGGAGTGCTTTCCCGCCGCGGCGATGACCGATCCGCATGCGTTTTTCGATGCGGTCGGCGATGACGAAAAATTCCAGCGCAATGTGGCCGAGATGATGGACAGCTGTGGGCGCTTCATCGACTTCGACAAGATCGATGTGGTGCCGACGAGCCAGTATGTGGTGAAGGCAGTGCGGGGGTGAGTTCGGGAGGGCGTGGGGGGCGATCCATTTCGGTGAAATTCGGTGTGGTGTCCCTTTGCGGGCCGGCGGCATGCAATTGCGTGGCACCGGCCTACTTCGATCCCAAATGTCCAATGTCTATACCCGCGTTATGCGATCGCCCTGAAGCGTCAGAGATGGATACGGTTCCAATCGATACGATATCGATTACATGCCAGCCCCGTTATCCTGAACCGGGGATGATCGGCCAAGGCGCTTCGTCACCCGTGCGAATGCCCGCCGACAACGTTTCGCTTCGCGGCTTACCCTTGTTATCAGGTCGTCCTGAGAACAATCGAGACGTGCGATCCAGACAGCACGCATATCGCATCGCCATTCCTCTAGACAAAGCCTGAATCGTTTCCTATTCTCCCTCTCAACATCGGCATTTTTTGCTCGCTCCGGCCTTAACAATCAGTCAAATGTCGGACGACATTTCGTCCTGAAGAAAACCAAAAAAGAAGGGGGAAGTCAAAAATGGCGAAGAAACTTGCTGCCTGGCTCATTTTTGTTTCGAGCGTCCCCTTCGTTCTTTCGTCCTGCACTTCCGTTTATTCAGTCAAACGTCCGGACGACTCCTCACCGATTTACGGCATCCCCTATTCCCTTCCGCAGAAAATATATATCGTCTCGGCCAAGTACACGATCACTCAATGTGAATTACTGAAAAATGGGTCGCTCCATATCCAGGTAAATAAACAAATCACCATCACATCCGAGACACAGCCCGATCCCTCGGAGCGTTACTACATCCCCTATTCATCGCTCAGAAATTTCTTCAAAGATACGGATCTGACGGTAGAGAATTTCGACAATTCGACGCTGAAGTCGATAAATGCCACGATCGCGGACAAGACCGGCCCCACAATCACAGCTTTGGTTGGAACCGCACTACGGGTCGCATCGCTGGCTGGCGGTGTGACGCTGACCAACGCCGGGGCGCCCCCGACCACCCAGGACATGTGCAAGGCCGACGTGCTCAAGGCTTTGAACGCGCAAGCCAAATCGCAAGCTCAAGGCTCTGGAAAAACCAAGGGTGCCGCGAAACCCGCAACTGCCAGTGCCACCGATACTGCTTCCGCAACGCAGGCAGCCAGCGCGCCAGACAGCAATTCCCCCACGACCTTCAGCACGGTGTTCGTGTGGCGGCCTCAACTGAGCGATACGCCCGATCCTAAACATCCCGAAATTTCCGGGCACTTCTACCCCAGGCGGATCCTGGATAGATGGCTTACCCCACGGGGTTATAAGGCACTGAATAATAGAGACCAGAATGAGGACACGATCGAGATTCCGGCCGGACAGGATGACGTGATCGTCAAATCACTGCGGACCGAACTTCGCGTCGACCCGGTCGTGGCGCAGAAAAAAGTGAACATCGATAGCGCGTCCACCCAAGGAATCATCCTTCGCGAGCCTGCCTACGGCCTCCTGCAAGCATGCGACGAGGCCTGCCCCAATCCCATGCCCGGTGGTTCCGAATCGTCCGGGTACAGCACCCACGGTGTATTTCACGTGAGCGAAGAAACGGTGCCTCAACTCGGCTCCTATGTGATCCTCCCGCTCCGAAACAGAATGTTCGAGACTCAAACCGCGACGATCGCACTGTCGTCGGATGGCGCCATCAACAAGCTTGGACTGAAGTCGAACGCGACCGTACCGGATGCTGCCAGCACCGCCAACACCGATCTCGATGCGCTCCAGAAGGCGCGTGATGCTCGCGCGAAAGCCCGCACGGATGCAGCCGCCGCCGAGGCGAACGCTGCGCAGGATGCGGCCAAGAAGGTCACCAATGACAACAAGGCCATCTCCGAGTGCCTGAGCGCGCAAAAGGCTGTCCGCGATGCAAACGGAACCGTCGTGGGGAAATGTCAATGATGGCGGAAAGCGCGCCGCGTCCCAGAAGATTAACAACAGCGGCAACGCTGCTCGCGGCCGTATCGCTGAACGCGCACGGTCAGGCCGCGGATGAGAATGCGCGGGTGACGCACGCCGTCATACCGCTTGTCGCAAGAGCACTCGGCAAACCTGATGCAACGGGCGCGGCACTGCCCGCATCTGCCGCACTGCCCGCTCCCGTGATGAATACGTTGACTGCGTTTCTTCGGACACGAGTCAACGTCGAACAGATCGCGAACGGCACCATACCACGCGATGTCAAGCTCGACTTCGATGATGAAGTCAAAACCCGAGCCGCACTGCTGACGTTGGCGAACGCTGCGGGTAATTGCGGCACGCTCCTGGCCTCTTCACGATCGACGTTGGCCCTTGCAGCGGCAAGCGTCGAGGTAGATCCGGATCTCAAGCGTCGCATGACGCAGCAGTACAGCATTCCGGCGCTGGCCGCCCTTCACCTCGGGGGGCCGGAGATTCAGGTGATTTGCCCGAACACCGGCAAAGACCCGAAGTACGTCCCGCCACTTGTCGGCAAACACGATATACATCCAGCCAACAGCCACGTGGCAACGCCTTACGAGTTTTCGGGCTTCGATGACGTCGTGGCGATCAGCCTGGACGGAAAATACCAATGCTCGGGAACGTTGGCGACCCGCAAATGGATCATTACCGCAGCGCATTGCGTGACGGATGAGGCCAACAATCAGAAGCTTGCGCCCGATCGCCTCCGGTTCTACAAGTACGGCGAGACCGGGAAGGACGGGTTCTCCACGACGGCGCTGGACGGTTCGACGGTCTCTATCAAGGGACGAAAGGCGCGCGGCATCACACAGATCTTCGTCAGTCCACGTTGGGCCGCCACGCCGGCGAAAGCTACACCCGATGCGGTCGCGGACCAGGCGATTCTGGCGGTCGATTATGACGGAGCGCCGACTGAACACATCGTGTCGCTGACTCGAAAGTCACCCCCGGTCAACACACCGATTTCGATCATAGGTTATGGATTCACCGGTTCGATCAACGATGTTCCCGGCGACAACCCTCAGTTGGGATGGAATTCCTTGTCGGAGTCGACACGGAATCCGGGCAGCGGCGGATGGATATATCTACAGCCAGCGGGCGTCGGCACCAATTGCATTGGAGATTCAGGAGGCGCAATATTCTCCGGGCATCTCAATGGCGCTCAGAACGAGACGCATGAACTCGTCGCCATCGTGAGCCGGATGGTCTATGCCGGTGCGTTCGACGGACCTGCGCAGCAAGGTAGCGCCGCGAATTGCGTTGGTCAGGCAAGCATCAACTCTCTCATTACAGAGGAATCGAGACAGTTTCTATGCGACGCGGCACACAATGACATTCACGGATGTTGATGCCAGTATTTCGTCGGGAAATGTTCGGAGGCACTTGCTGATATTCGCGTTGCCGCCCGGCAGCGACGAGCGAACCGGATTCGACCACGACTATCCCCGACTCGCCGTCGCCGCATGCACGAACGCCGAAATTGCCGCCACCACGCCATCCGCCAGCGGCAGATCCGGGTTCGAATAAGCGGCGAGGTTTTCCTGCAGCGCCGACGTGCGAACCGTCTTGAGCACATGATTGGCGTCGGCGATCAGCGCCATTTCGGCCCGCGGATTGGCCTGCTTCAGAAGTTCCGCGTCCTGTACGCCGACCTGGATATCCCGCGCCCCCTGCACGATAAGCACGGGCTTCACGTAACCGGCCGCCAGCGCTGCCGGATCGAGGGTCAACTCGCTCATCAGGAAGCGCTGGACTTGCGGCCTGAACAACGGCATGAGTGCCGGGTCGATCCTGGCCGCGTCTACCCGTTCACCTGCCTCCAGGGATTCGAGGATCGACATTGCATTGGCAAGAATCGGCGCATTTGCCGGGTTCGATTGCAGTTGTTGCCTCAACACGGGCCCTAGCGGGCGCCCTGCCGTCGATACCAGGATCAGGCCGTCGATGTCGTCCATTTGCCGGGCAGCCGACAACGCCACCCATCCGCCCTCGCTATGCCCCAACAGCCACACGCGGGAAGCTCCCGTCCGCGCGCGAATGGCGGCGACCCACGAACGGACGTCGGCCGCGTACTCGTCGATCGTGACGTCATCGGCATCCGGTATCGCCGACGCGCTGCCGTACAGGCCGCGCTTGTCGATTCGAACCGACGCGATTCCTTCATCGCGCAATCCTTCCGCGAGCAATCGGTACGTCGACGCCTGAATCCCGTTCGGCGCGTTACCGTTCCTGTCGGTCGGGCCCGAGCCCGGCACGATCAGCACCACCGGGGCATCGCCGGAACCCGGGGATAACAGCGTGCCTTTCAACGGGCCGGCCGGGCCCCGCGCTTCGATTTCCGTCTGCATGGCTTGTAAAGGATCTCTCGAATGAAGGGCGCAAGCCATGGTGATGCTTGCGAACATCGCCGTCGCCATCGGCCCCGGCCGCGCATGAAGCCCTCGAAGTCTGCCGGGGATGGCCACGACGTCCTGGCAACACGGCGATCAATTGCCAACGACGGAAGCAGCTCGTTCAAGCCGTCGTGCCTGACCGACGCCTGTCCGATGCAATTGACCGAGGCCGCCCCGTTCTTGCCCGTCAGTCACCCGTGAACCGGCGCGGCTGATACGTATTCCCGTTCCAGGTAAAACGCGCGGACTTGCCCGCCCCGGCCTTTCCCTTGGGGCGCACAAGGAGGTCGTAGTGCCCGTTCGTCATGTGAGGACTGAACGACAGCACGTAATGCGTCTCCGTCGTATTTTCCGCATCACAGGAATCCTGCTGGGCATCGCCCGGTTTCCCGCGTTTTCCGTCATTCTTCTCCTCACATTCCGCCGCCCCGTCCTTGTCATAGGTCGACCAGTCGGTAAGCGCGGAGAAGACGGGCGTCACGCGACCATCGCGATAACGGTACAGGTTCAGTATCCCTGTCGAATCGCTATGTGCGGTCGACGTGTAGTTATTGCCAAAGAGCACGCCGAAGGCAGTTTCCTGCGAGCTGATGCGGTAGGGAATGACGTCCATGGCCAGGAATGGACTCCATAACATCGGTGACGTATCGACGCGCTCGCTCCGATCGCTCGCGAGCAGGCGGAACCCTTGCCTGTCGCGGGTCAGCACACCTGTCCACAACTCCGCGTCGACGGTCTCGGTCGGGCGCTGGACCAATGCGGCCACGACCCAAAGCGGCCCGGAAGCCGATGGACCATGCGCCCATGGTGACAGCGCGACACCCTTGACACTGTCTGCCGGGGCCGGGTCCGTGCCCATCAGGGTACGCAACGCCGCTTGTTGCTGCTCGTCGTCGGTCACGTTGCTCGACGCAAACGCGCAGTGCGCAACCAGCGCCAGGACGAGCGTCAGCACCGTCTGGATGGAAAAGCCGAGTCTCCTGCTTCGTCGGGCGCGTGAGTATCGCCGCCCAAACGATGAAGCATCTCCGCGCGCTTCCTGCATGCCGATCAACATTGCCCGTTTCTCCTCGTAGATCCTGTTTCCAGCCAGTTGCAAGCAAATTTCGGCGCGTCGACGTCTCTGCGCCTGACTCGACGGGCTTCGACCATTCGAGCCGATGGCGGAGACGTCGAACCGCATCGCAGCGATCGACGCGAGATCGCGCCGCGCGTCGACCAGCGTCGCCGTGCAGCGTTTTCCGCTTTCTGAAGTTGCCCCGATCGACGCCGACGCCGCGCCGCCGCAGCGATTCAACTCATGGCGCCTTGGCCAAAGCCAGAACGGCCATCACCGCATCGTCCTCGATTCCCTTGATATCCGACGGGAACCGGTTTCTTTGCGGTATCAACACGATGAGCCCCTCGATCTGTGCGGTAACCAGCGCGGCTCGCCTCGCGAGCGCGGCGTGTGACAGCGCCGGGTTCACGGCCTCGATGAATCCGGCGATCACGCGCCGTTGAAACCCGTATCCCTCTTCGAGCATTTTCCGCGCAAACTCCTGAGTCTGTGCCAGTGCCCAGAAGTTCACGAACAGGCTTTGCGTCCGGGGCTGCTTGCCGTCCTCGAGCAACAACCTGACCACTTTCTCCAGGCGGCCCTCGGCGGTCAGCGACGTGTCCGCGCTGACACTGTCGTACGTATTGGCGTAGGCCTCCATCGTCGCGGAAAGGATGGCCTCGAAGATGTCTTCGCGAGTGGGGAAGTAGTGTTGCAGGTTCGACAGCGCCAGGCCCGCCTTCGCCGCGACCTTCCGCATGGTCAGCCCACCATAGCCTTCGACGACGAAGATCTCGATCGCGCTGGCCATGATTTTATTCACCGTGTTCTTGCCGCGTTCGGTCAACACGCGTTCGTTATCGAGAGCCGCCCTCTTCAAGAAATCCTCCTGCTGCCCCATGAGCGAATGCCGGCCGCATACCAACCGCGCCGCCCCCGCTCGATACACCGGAAGCGGATATTTAGGTTGGCCGACCTGATTTTGCAAAGCATCGATACCCGACACCGGATCGCGCCGATCGACTCGAATTTGCCGCCGGCTTCCTGGCGCCCGCTCTGCGGCGGGGGCCGAGACACCGAACCTGACGGCGACATTCTACGCAGGTTTGGGAATCCGGGCAGACGAAAGGGTATCCATCGGCAAGCGGGCCTGTTCCCTGCCCGATGTCCGTATACGAGCGAAATCATTGCTCATCTTCCACTTGTCTAGCCTCTCCTGCAAAACAGCCCACTGTGGCAACGAGCGCGCTTCCTCACGTTGTTCGCGAAACTGCCGATCCACGCCCCCGGCCTCACAGCGCTGAACCGGATGGCGGCAGCCGCGATCCGCCGCCCACCTCGCGCGTTCATCGCCGATGTTGCGCAAATAGGTCATGTGACATATTATCGTCTGCACGCACCGGCGACGGCATACGTCGCAGATTGCCCGGCATCGCTTAAAACGGGCTTCAGAGAATCGCTTCCTCTCGGGAAGCCGCACGGACGTTTTCGCGTGCGGGACTGCTGGCGTGTTCAGCGATTGAGTACGTAACCCCTTTTGTCCCGGCCGTCGATGTCAGCCGGCCCTTGATTATCAGGATTACTGCATGCTTTCCAGAAGCGATCGACATGCCTGCATGGCCGGGAACCGATTTTCCCTGCCGGGCTCCGGCCATACACAAGCGGAAAATTTCGATGCCGACTGACGCCTTTATCGCCGGATTTCGTCACGAGATCCAGAACCGCGCGTTCGCCCTGTGTGCCATTGGAAGACTGGCGGGGCGCCTCGACGGCGATCCCCGCCAGCGTCTTTGGGCAGCCTATCTGAAGCTGGAAGCGTTCAATGCGCCGATTTACCGCGCTGTGGCGACCCGCTGGGGGATGGATGCTTCGCCCACGCTGGCGACTCGGCTGAAGGCATGGGTAGTGAGTTCAGTCCCGACGTGTCTGCTGAAGCCCTTCCTGAAGTACGTGTACGCGGAGACTATCGCCTACTGCGAAGCGTTGCGCCGCCTTCGAGACATCGGCCCCTCCGACGCGCGCGACTTTCTCGACTACATGGTCGATCAGGAGGAGTTCCAGATCGACATGATGAGGCGCTCGTTGAATGGTGACGATGCCGTGCTGGCAAGCCGCATCGACACGTTCATTCAGCAGCACAAGAGAATAGCTACGGATTCCGAAATCAATAGCCGGCGTCAGCAGGCGTGAGCCTCTGTCACCCGTGAAATCGGCCGCTTCGCCCTCGCAGTCATTCATCGGGCAGCGGCCGGATCTCCCCACATGCGAGCATCGCGATGGCAGTCGATCAAACACCCCTGCTTCAGGCCAGGTCATTCTGGCAGCAAGCCTACGGAGAATATTCGCCCAATCCAGCGCTGATCGGGGATCTCAAGGTCGATGTCGCCATCATCGGCGGCGGCTTCACCGGGCTGAACACCGCGTTTCAATTCAAGCGGGACAATCCCAACGCTCGAGTCGTCGTGCTGGAGGCCGCCATCGTGGGATTCGGTGCCAGCGGTCGCAACGCCGGGTTCAGCACGAAGATGTTCGGTCTGGAGCCGGAACTGGTACTGCTGCGCTGGGGCAAGCAAAAGATGATCGATGCTCATCGCTACCTGCAGCTCGCCGTCGCGCATACCCGGCAGCTCATCGACGAACACGGTTTTCAGTCCGACTACTGCCATGGCGGCCTGGTTCGCGCGAGCTACACGAAACAGCAACTGGGCCGCATGCAGAAGACGTTCGAATTGTTCCAGAAGCTGGGCATCGACACGGACATGACGTGGCGCAGCGCGCACCAGTTCCGGCAGGACTTCCATTCGGAACGTTTCGCGGGCGGCATCTACGAGTCGGACACCGGATACCTCAACCCCTGCAAGCAGGTCCGGTCGCTGAAGACGCTGGCGATGTCGAGCGGGGTCTCGATCCACGAGCTGACACCCGTCACGAATCTGGAAAGAACACCGCGGTCGGTACGCATCGCGACGCCGCACGGCCGGATCGAGGCAGACAGGATCGTCGTTGCGACGAATGCCTATTCTCGCGACGTTCCCGGCCCGCCGAACCTGAAAGCGCGTCAATATCCGCTCTGGACATATCAGGTCGTCACCGAACCCTTGAGCGCGGCTCAATGGGACAGCATCGGCTGGAAGGAGCGGCAGTCCTTCGGGGACAACCGGCAGATGCTGCACTATTTCAGGCCCACGGCCGATGGACGCATTCTCATGGGAGGCGGCGACGCGATCAGCTACCGGACGGACGCGATGGAAGAGGTTCCCGCGCCCGCCGCCTGGCGG
This sequence comes from Burkholderia sp. COPS, assembly GCF_019425585.1. Classification (NCBI taxonomy): domain Bacteria; kingdom Pseudomonadati; phylum Pseudomonadota; class Betaproteobacteria; order Burkholderiales; family Burkholderiaceae; genus Burkholderia; species Burkholderia sp. COPS. The sequence continues at coordinate 36,022 of NZ_WIXR01000021.1, forward strand.
CATTGCGAGGCACACCTGAAATGGATCTACCCGCAGCTGCGGAATACGCGCATCGACTATCGATGGGGCGGCCCGGTTTCCGTGACGATGGACATGGTTCCGGAGATCGGTTTCATCGACGACGAACGCATCATCTACTCGGGTGGATGTTTCGGTCACGGCGTCGCCCTGACGCACCTCAACGGCCGGACGATCGCGGACATGCTGAGCGGGAAGCAAACGGCCTTGACGGACTTCTGGATCGTGAACCGCAAATCGATGTCGATGAAGAGCGACACGCTGTCGTTCCTGTTCGGCAGGGCGGCCCGTCAAGCGCTGAAGACCTGGGACCGATGGGAGGAGCGAGGATTGACGAAGTAACGGCGGAGGATCCGCGCGTTCCCGCCCTGGCCGGCGGCATGACGCTGGCGCCGGACCCCCGTCGCGATTCCCCTCGCCCGAAATCCTCATTCTTCAACGGGCCGCGCGCCGGCAATTCCCCGGCGCTCATCAACATTGCGCAACGCAACTGTTTGTCGATCCCCTTTCCACCCGCCGCGCCCTCCACGCCCCGCTCGCGCGCACCTTTGCCACGACCATGACAAAACGTCTATAATTGGACAATCCATCGACTGGCTCGCTGCAGCATTCGCCCTGGCGCGCCTCGATTCCCCGGCCCCGCCTGCCCTGAGCGACATGAGCGACTACCCCGTTTTCGACACGCTTTGCGATCTGCTGAACACGTCCGGCGCACGATTCCGCGTGCTGGAACATCCGGCCGAGGGAAAATCCGACGCGATCGCCGCACTGCGCGGCACACGCCCCGAACAGGGCGCGAAGGCGATGCTGTGCACGTTCAAGGACGGCGGCGACGCCACTGCGCTCGCGGTGATTCCCGGCCACCTGAAGATCGATTTCCGCAAGGTCGCCGATGCGGTCGGCCGTCGCAAGGCGACACTCGCATCGCCCGATCTCGCGGCCGCCGTCACGCGCTGCGTGATGGGCGCCGTGCCGCCGTTCGTGTTCGACACCGGCGTGACGCTCGTCGTCGATCCCGCACTGGTCGAACAGAACACCGAGATTGCATTCAACGCGGGCCGCCTCGACCGCTCTGTCGTACTCGACGCGGCCGACTACGTGCGGATCGCGCAGCCGCTGCTCGCCGACATCACGCGGCCGCAAGCGGCGGACGGCGAGTAACCCGCCCGCCGCCGGTCACCCATCTCCCGACGCCGTCGCATCGATCCGAACCCCGAACGCGAAACCACCATGACTACCACCCGGAACAAGGCGCCGTCCGAGCAGGCATCGCTGATCGAACAGGTGCAGCGCATTGCCGAAGGGCTCGGCGCGATGTTCGCGCCGTTCACCGAGGTCGTGGTTCACGACCTGCGCACGCCGAAGCACGCGATTCTCGCGATCCACAACAACCTGTCGGGACGCGCAGTCGGCGATCCCGCGACCGAGCTCGGCCTCGCCCGCATCGCGGACGACGATTTCCCGCAAGTGCTCGCGAACTACCCGAACCGCTTCGCCGACGGCCGCACCGCGAAAAGCACGTCGATCGGCATCAAGGATTCGACCGGCCGCTACGTGGCCGCGCTGTGCCTGAACGCCGACACCACGCTGTTCCGCGGCTTCCAGGGCATGCTGAACCAGTTCTGCAGCACGGACGGCGAAGCCGTCGCCGAAACGCTCGACCCGGCCGGCGCGGACGCGATCCGGCAACGCATCGACGCATTCGCGATGCGCCTCGCGACGACGCCGCGCGAACTGAAGACCGACCAGCGCCGCGAGCTGATGCAGGCGCTGAAGGCCGACGGTTTTCTCGAAGTGCGCCGCGCGATGGAAATCGTGTCGCAGCATCTCGGCGTCTCGCGCGCGACCGTCTACAACGATGCGAAATGATTCCGGATTCCGGCGCGCCGTGCGCGCGGCGTCCCTGTTGACTGACCTTTCCGACCCCAAACGACCATGAACGCTCCGACTCTCCCCACGTACGACGACGTTGCCGCCGCCGCGGCCCGGCTCGAAGGCCATGCGCACCGCACGCCGGTGATGACGTCGCGGACGATCGACGAAGCGCTCGGCGCGCAGGTGTTCTTCAAGTGCGAGAACCTGCAGCGCATGGGCGCGTTCAAGTTCCGCGGCGCGTTCAACGCGCTGTCGCGCTTCGACGCGGAGCAGCGCCGCAACGGCGTCGTCGCGTTCTCGTCCGGCAACCATGCGCAGGCGATCGCGCTGTCGGCGCGCATCCTCGGCATTCCCGCGACGATCGTGATGCCGCAGGACGCGCCGGCCGCGAAGATCGCCGCGACGCGCGGCTACGGCGGCAAGGTCGTGACCTACGACCGCTACACCGAGGATCGCGAGCAGATCGGGCGCGATCTCGCGGCGCGGCACGGGCTCACACTGATCCCGCCCTACGACCACCCGGACGTGATCGCCGGCCAGGGCACGGCGGCCAAGGAACTGTTCGACGAAGTCGGCCCGCTCGACGCGGTATTCACGCCGCTCGGCGGCGGCGGGTTGCTGTCGGGTACCGCGCTCGCCACGCGCGCGCTGTCGCCGAACGCGACGCTGTACGGCGTCGAGCCGGAAGCCGGCAACGACGGCCAGCAATCGTTCCGCTCCGGCGCGATCGTGCATATCGACACGCCGCGCACGATCGCCGACGGCGCGCAGACGCAGCACCTCGGCAACCTGACGTTCCCGATCATCCGCCGCGACGTCGACGACATCCTCACCGCGACCGACGCGGAACTGGTCGACTGCATGCGTTTCTTCGCCACGCGTATGAAGATTGTGGTCGAGCCGACCGGCTGCCTGTCGTTCGCCGCCGTGCGACGGATGAAGGACGCGCTGCAGGGCAAGCGCGTCGGCGTGGTGATCAGCGGCGGCAACGTCGATCTCGAGAACTTCTGCACGCTGGTGTCGGCGTCGGCCTGACCATCGCGGCGCGCATGACCATTCCGGGATCCGCGCCGCATCCCGCCGCATCGCTCCTTCACGCCACGTTAAGTTTCGCGCCCTAGACTGATTACGTTGTCCCGCAGTCAGTCGCGCAATCCGTCGCGCAATCCGTCGCGCAGTCAGTCGTGAAGGAGTCACCATGAAAACGCACGCGATCGTCGCCGCCGCCCTGGCGGCCGCTTCCCTTTCGGCGTTCGCTCAACCGGGCGTCACGTCATCCGGTTTTCCCGCCACGTCGCCGCACGACGCCGTCGCGCAAGCGACGCACCGCTCGCCCGCCGCGTTGCCGCACGCCGGCTTCATCCTCGCGAAGATCGATCAGAACAATACGCCCCCCGATCGCGGCGGCGACCCGAGCGGCCGCACGCATTCCGGCATGCACATGTGACGGCCCGCGCCGGGCGCCGCTACCGCCCGGCCCTCAGAACGACGGCAACGACGGATCGCGCGCGGCCAGAATGTCGTCGGTGCGCCGCTGCAGCGCGCCGTCGATCGTCTCCGGTTGCGGAACCAGCCAGTACCGCCCGGCTCGGATGCCGTCGAACACCCGCTCGGCGAACGCGTCGGGCGTGAGCCCGTGCGCGTTCAGCATCGAGCGCATCGTGTCGACGAAGCCGCGCACTTCGGGCCGGTCGTGCACCGCGCCGAACGGGTCGTTGAAGATGCCCGATTGCACGGGGCCAGGCGCAAGCAACGACACGCCGACCGGCGCACCGAGCATCTTCAGTTCTCCGTACAGCGATTCGGTCAGCGCGACCACCGCGAATTTCGTCGCCGAATAAGGCGACATCAGCGGGCTCGGCAGGAACCCGCCCACCGACGCGGTATTCACGATGCGCGCCGGCACGTTGCGTTCGAGCATCCGCGGCACGAAGCTGCGGATGCCGTTCAGCACGCCGTGCACGTTGATCGCGAAGCTGCGCTCGAAGCGCTCCGGCGTGATTTCCCAGCTGAAGCCGGTCGCCATCACGCCCGCGTTGTTGAACAGCAGGTCGACGCCGCCGAAGCGCTGCCACGCGGCTTCCGCCAGCGCATCGACGGCTTCCGGCCGGCTGACGTCGGTCGGCACGCACAGCACGTCGGTGTCGAGCGTCGCGGCGAATGCGTCGAGCTTCGCCGGGTCGAGATCGGCCAGCACGACACGCATGCCGAGCCCGGCAGCATGGCGTGCAAGCCCGCTGCCGATGCCGCTGGCCGCGCCGGTGATCACGGCGGTGCCGCCGTCGAAGCGAATCGGGTTCGTCATGTCGATCTGAGTCCTGTGGGGTCGATGTGGGGATGCGCATACGCGGGAATCACCGGCGGCGGCAGTACCGTGCGGCCGTCGAGCGAATGCACCGCGAGCTGCTGCGCGAGCGGGAAATGCAGGCTGTGCGTGACGAGGCCGGTGCGTTCGCGCGCCGGCAGGCTGCACAGCGCGAGCGCGGTTTCGGCGAGATACGCGACATCCTCGGTCGGATAGCCTTCGGGGATGTAGCGCGCGGCGCCCGGCGTGCGGATCGCCGTGCTCGGCGCGACGAGATTCACCGCGATGCCGTCGGCTTCGAGTTCGGCCGCGAGCCCCTGCGTGAAGCGCGACAGCGCCGCCTTCGCCGCCGCGTAGACGGTCGCGCCGCCCGCACGCGAGAAATCGTCGAACGGGCGCAGCGGCGGCAGCGCCGTCACCGAGCCGACGTTCACGATCCAGCCAGCGCCGCGCGCACGCATCAGCGGGATCGCGGCCTGCGCCAGCGCGAACGGAATCCGCAGATAGTGTTCGATCGTCGTGTCGAACATCGTCATCGGCATCGCGTCGACGCACGCATAGTCCGCCACGCCCGCGTTGTTGACGAGGATGTCGAGGCCGCCGGCCGCCTGCGCGGCGCGCCCGACGAGCGCGTCGCGCTCGGCCACGTTCGACAGGTCGGCCGCGAGCGCGATCGCGCGACCGCCCGCCTGCTCGATCAGCGCGACCGTTTCGGCGAGCGTGCCGGCGGTCGTGGCCGATTGCGCGAGGCTGCGCGCCGTCACGACGACGGTCGCGCCTTCGGATGCCAGGCGCTGCGCGATCGCACGGCCAATGCCGCGGCTTGCGCCGGTCACGAGCGCGCACTTGCCGGCCAGTACGCCGGTTCGAATATCGGTCATCGTTGTCTCCTGTGATGGGCGTGCGGGCCGCTCAACCGGCGATATCCGCAACATGAAGCACCAGCTTCGTTTTCGCCTCGCCCGTTTGAACGAGATCGAGGGCATGGGCCGCCTGTTCGAGCGGAAATCGGTCGAAGCGCGGCACGCGCAGTGCGCGCCGCTCGAGTTGCGCCGCGATCCGGCCGAGCGTGGCGCCGCTCGGCATCCGGCTGTAGGTCATCGCGGTGCGCAGGCCGCGCCGGGCGGCTTCGGCGGCCGTCGCGGCCAGCCGCTGCGCATCGCCCGGTGCGAGCGTCATGATGTTCACCAACGTGCCGCCCGGTGCCAGCAGGTCGAGCGCGTCGGGCAGCGTGTCGCCGCCGACCGCGTCGAGCACGAGGTCGGCCCCGCCGGGCGCCCATGTGCGCAGCGCCGCCGCGATGTCCCGCGCGCGATAGTCGATGCTTGCCGCGGCGCCCAGCGATTCGACCGTCTCGCGGTTGCGCGCGGAACACGTCGCCGCGACCCGCGCGCCGGCCTGCACCGCGAGCTGGATCGCGAACGTGCCGACCGCGCCCGCGCCGCCGTGCACGAGCACGGTCTGTCCGGCCTTCAGCCCGCCGTCGTCGAACAGGCCGGCCCACGCGGCAAGCGCGGGGGTCGGCACCGTGGCGGCTTCCGCGAGGCTCACCGCGTCGGGCACGCGCACGACCGAGTCGTGGCGCACCGCCACGTATTCCGCATACGCGCCCCAGCGCCCCGCGCCGACGTCGGTCTGCGCGAACACCCGCATGCCGGGCGCGAAACCGTCGACGCCGTCGCCGACCGCTTCGACCACGCCCGCCGCGTCGAAGCCGATCACGAACGGAAACCTGTACTGCATGAATGCGCCGAGGTAGCCTTCGCGGCATTTCCAGTCGGCGGGATTGACGCCCGCAAAGGCAACGCGGATCAGCACGTCGCCGGGGCCCGGCGTCGGTGCCGGCACGTCGGCCATCCGCAACGCGTCGGAATGACCGGCGCGGTCGATCAACAGGGCTCGCATCTTCGTGTCTCCAGGGGTGTTGTCAGCTTGACGGGCGCGACGCGTCACGCCGCCGTCTCGGCCAGCAGGCTCGACGCGAGCGGACAGAACGCATGCGAGATCGCATCGACGGTCCAGTCGGGGCTTTCGGCATCGAACCGGCGGTCGACCCAGCCCCAGTGATACGGATGCATCAGGTATTCGCCGAGCAGATCGCCGACGTGCGCGAATTCCTGCTGCCACACGTGTGTCCATGCGCCGGGGGGCGCGATCCGGCTCAGGCGCCAGTTGCGGATGCCGGGCATGAACGCGGGCATGCGCAGCAGTTCGCGTTCGAGCGCGGCGACCTGCTCGGCGCCGGCCTGCGGCCGCACGCGCAGCATCAGCGTGCGCCACACGCCGTCGCGCAGCGCGGGTTCGCGCAGGCCGCCGCCGATCGCGCGGCACACGGCGCCGTCGATGCGTACGATGCCCGGCAGTTGCGCGAGCGCGGCGAAATCCGCCGTGCCGTCGGCCGCACAGTTGACCGTGCCGTTGGCTGTGCCATTGGCCGCCGAATCGTCGCGCAGCACGTCGAGCGTGTAGTCGCCCGCGCCCCAACTGCCGTCCTGGTTGCGCGCCAGCGCCACGCGTTTCGCGCCGGCCAGCGCGTGCGCGGCTTCACGCAACGCGCGTTCGATGCCACCGGCGTCGCAATCCGCCGACACGAACACCTGTGCCGTGTCATGCCGCATGATCGACCTCCGTCAGCGCGGGCAGCGGCGCATCGGCGTCCGTCATCACATGGCGGCGGCGCACGTCGCACCGCGCGTCGACCGCCATCCAGAAACTCACCACGCCGGCATCCGTCAGCGCGCGCATCCGGTAGTAGGCCGGCGCATCGGCCACGTGCCAGGTCAGCCACAGCGTGCTCGGCTGCCCGGGCACCGCGACGGGCGGCGACACCCAGTGGCCGGCCGCCGTCAGCCCGCGTGCCGCGTGGCCCGGCAGGTAGCGGTCGCGCAGCAGCGCAAGCACGTCGGGAATGCGCTCGGGCGCGAGCGTGATTTCGTCTACGATCTGGATCATTCGCGTGTCGTTCGTGGTCGTTCGTGGTCGTTCGTGACGGGGATCGGCGGCCGGCCTACGCCGTTCCGGCGAGGCCGGCGTGGATAGCATTCTTGCGTGGCGGCGATGAACGGGCCCCTACCGGCCCGCTCACCGGCCCCTGTCGCAACGATCAGATCGGGAAACTCATGAAACAGCGCGCCATGCCGGCCCGCGGCCGCATCCTGCCGGGCCTCGGCGCGCGCCTGCTGAGCGAACTCATGCGCAGCGGCGCGCCGCCGGCCTACCGCGATGCGCAGCCACCTCGCCCGGCGACGACACCGGGCGATTTCGTCGCGCTGTACCGCGACGCGATCGAGCGGCTCGAGGCGCGGGTCGCGCGCGGCGACGGCCACCCGCCGATGCGCAAGCGCGAAGTCGACCTGATGTGCCGCTGCCTGCTGAGTTGCGCGACACTCGCCGACGCGATCCGCTGTGCGGCCGAGTTCTGCGAAATGCTGCAGCCGCGCGCCGGTCACCTGACGCTTGCGGTGCGCGACGGGCGTGCGCTGTTCCGGATGGATTCGCTGCGGCGTACGCGCAGCCCGGCCGCGTGCCTGGTCGACCTGACCGGGCTGTTCTGCTACCTGCAGCTGTTCGGCTGGCTGATCGGGCAGCCGTTGCGGCCGACCGGCGTGTGGCTCGGCCATCCGCGCCGCGACGACGCGATGCCACTGCTCGGACTGTTCAATGCGCCGGTTGAAGTGGGCCGCAAGACCTACGGTTTCGCGTTCGATGCGGCGCAGCTCGCGTGCCGCGTGATCCGGCAGCCGGCCGAGCTCGACGCGTTTCTCGTCGATTTTCCGTTTCGCCTGATCGATGCGGCACCGGCCGTCGTGTCGTGGACGCAGCAGGTGCGCGGTTTCCTCGATGCGGCGCTCGCGCATGAACAGGCGTTGCCGGCGCTCGCCGAACTGGCCGCATGGCTCGGCGTCAGCGAGGCGACGTTGCGGCGGCGGCTGACGGCCGAGCACACCGGTTATCACGCGCTGAAGGAGCAATGTCTCGCCGAAGCCGCGCAACGCTGCCTGCGTGAATCGGACTGGCCGGTCGCGCGGATTGCCGCGCATCTCGGGTTCGGCGGCGAGGAGGCGTTTCGCCGCGCGTTCGTCCGGTGGACAGGAGTCGCGCCGAGCCGGTTCAGGCGCGATCGGACGGCTTCGAACCACCTTGTTTCGTCAGACATGAAACGCGACGCCGACGCATGAAAGAAAGGATTTCGAAAGGACTTGCCCGGTAATGACGTTTTTTCGCATCCCTGCGTCGCCGGATATTTGACGTAGCGGCGCGCACGCCATTACCCTTGCGCGCTGATGGTGCCCGGAGACGGGATCAAAAGGGAACGCAGGAGAGGCCATGCCTCGAATCTGCGGCTGCCCCCGCAACTGTGAGCGGTGAATTCGTGCCACTGCGTGCCACTGGGAAACCGGGAAGGCCCGCACGAATGACGACCCGCGAGCCAGGAGACCTGCCATCGACCCGAGGTCCAGGCAGCCGCACCGGGCGGGGTGTCCCGGCGCGCCAGGCACCGCCGTTGGCGGTCGCCCGCTGCATGGACGGCCCGACCTCAGGATCCGCCCGATGTCCATCGTTACCGCATCCGCTTCCGCACCGGAAGCGCCGCGCCGGCACGCCGCCGGCCTGCACGGCCCGCCCGCACGCGCGTACCGTCCCCCATCGACTGCGTCCGCCGGCGTGCGCCGCGCCGACGCCCGTGAAACCGGCCTGCCCGGCCCGGTCGCGCGATAACCCGATCACCGATAACAAGACCGGTGCTGCCCGCCCGTTCCCGATTGACGCCAGCGCAGCCCGACGACAACGACAGCCTCATGAAGATTCGACACCTCCTTGCCACGTCCGCCGCGACCGCTCTCCTCTCGCCCCTCGCCCACGCCGCCGGCGACACCGCTGTTTCGCAACCGGCCCCGGCCGCCGAAGGCACCGACCTGCCGACGATCAACGTGACCGACACGCGGCGCCTGCCCGAGTCGTTCGACCAGCGTTATGCGACGACCCAGGTGCTCACGCGCACCGATCTCGACCGGCTGTCGCCGAGCGACCCGAGCATCACGCAGGCGCTTGCGACGCTGCCCGGCGTGACCGTCTCGCAGAACGGCGGCCCCGGTTCGTCCGCGTCGGTCAGCATCCGCGGCTCGTCGGCCAACCAGGTCGCCGTGTTCATCGACGGCATCCGGATCGGCTCGCCGACCACCGGCATCGCACCGTGGGCCGACTTGCCGACCGAAGCGTTCGAACGTGTGGAAGTGATTTCGGGGCCGGCTGCCGCGTCGTTCGGCGCCAATGCGATGGGCGGCGTCGTGCAGCTCTTCACGCGCCGCGCCGCCAACCAGCCGAACCAGACGACCGTGTCGTTCGGCGGCGGGTCGAACAAGACGTTCGACACGCAGCTCCGCACGTCGGGCACGGTGCCGTCGACCGGGCCGCTCGCCGCGCTCGGCGGGCTCACCTACTCGCTCGGCCTGCGCTCGTACAACACGGCCGGCATCGACTCGACGCGGCCCGTGCTGCCGTACCATGAGGCCGGCCGCAACCCGTACCACGCGCAGGATCTCGATGCGCGCCTCGGCTACGCGCGCGACAACTGGTCGATCTCGACGTTCGCGCTGTATCACCGGTCGGATCTGTCCTACGACAACAGCGGTTATGCGAACCGCCAGCTCGATCATCAGCTGACGACCGGTATCGCGTTCCATCTCGACATCACGCCTGACACGCAGTTCGACCAGTCGTTCGGTTATGCGAACGATCGCCAGTTCCTCTACGCGAGCGATCCGGCCATCCCGACCGACCAGATCAATTCGCAGCGCATCAGCACGTCGACGTCGTTGACGCATCAGGAACGCGGGTTCCACCTGTTCGGGCTGCCGCTGTCGGGTGAGACCAAGCTCGCGTACGACTTCACGCGCGAGCAGGCGTTCCTGCCGGTCGATATGCCGGGCGGCATACCGACGCGCAACGATTCCGCGTTCTCGCTGCATCAGTCGGCGACGCTCGGCAGCGTGACGATGTTCCTCGCCGGGCGACATGAAATCATCGCCGGGCAGTCGGTGAATACGGGTAACGCGGCGCTGTCGTGGGCGATCACGCCGGTGTATACGGCGCGCGTGTCGTACGGCAATGCGTTCAAGCTGCCGACGTTCAACGACCTCTACTACCCCGGCTACGGCAATCCGGATCTCAGCCCGGAACGCAACACGTCGGTCGAGGCCGCGGTCGATGCGAACACGTCGTACGGTACGTTCACGGCCGCGATCTACGACACGCGGGTCACCAACCTGATCGCGTACAACCCGGCGACGTTCTCGCCGATGAACATCGGTCGCGCGCATATTCGCGGGATCGACCTGTCGTACAAGGGGACGATCGGCCGCTCGACGCCGGTGAGCGTCGCGGTCGGGATCCTCAATCCGCAGGACGAGACCAACGACTCCTGGCTCAGCCGCCGTCCGCGCCAGACGGTCAGCATCAACATCGATCACACATGGGATGAACTCCACCTGCATGCGTTGAGCACGGGGGCGTCGCTGCTTTACGGCGGCACGACGTTCGACGATCCGGCCAACTCGACCTATCTGCCGTCGTACCTGACGGTGGGCCTGCGCGCGTCGTACCGGATCAATTCGCACCTGACGGTGTCGGCGACGGTGTCGAACCTGTTCGACCGGCAGTACATGACCGCGTATGGATACAACACGCTTGGCCGGACGGCGTTCGGGAAGGTGACCTACACGTTCTGACGGGCGGATGGGGAGGCCTTGGCGCGGTGGGCGGCGAGGTCTCCCGTCCGGAAGCGGTGTTCGATGCTTCCGTCACCGGGTATGGGAAACGGTATTCCGCCCCAAGCCCGTCGACGGGCTGATGACTGCGGATCTGCCGGTCTTTCGGTCGCGCCACGGGCGTCAATGTCCGTATCAACACTGTTAGACTGCGGACGCCTTCCCCGTAGATGTACTCACCATTCAGGACATCGACATGACCGTATGCACGCTCACGTTTTCCAGTCAGATCGAATGGGAAAGCTGGTTAGGGGAAAACGGCAGCACGTCAACCGGCGCATGGCTGCGTCTCGCGAAAAAAGGCACCGGGCAGCGAACCGTCACCTACGAACAGGCGCTGGAAAGCGCCCTCTGCCATGGCTGGATCGATGGTCAAAAGCGGGCCGGGAACGACCAATACTGGTTACAACGCTTCACCCCACGCACCGCCAAAAGCCTGTGGTCGCAACTCAACAAGGACCGGGCCGAAGCACTGATCGCCGCAGGCAGAATGCGCCCGCCCGGCATGTGCGAAATCGAGAAGGCCAGGAAGGACGGCCGCTGGAACGCTGCTTATACGTCGGCCAGCAACTCGACCGTGCCGGACGACCTGCAGGCGGCCCTGGACGCCAATCCCGGAGCCAAAAAATTCTTCGCAACCCTGAACAGCCGTAACCGCTATGCGATCCTGTATCGCATACAGAATGCCAAAAAGCCCGAAACAAGGGCGCGCAAAATCGGGGAGTTCATCGACATGCTGATGCGTGGCGAAACGTTCCATCCATGAGTTTTTCGCCGACGGAGATTTTCCCGAACGTGGGGGATACAACCCGTCGTGGCCGCTTCGGCTCGGCATCCGTCATCACACACTCGTTCCATTCTTCGGACTATGATGATCCGGCCGGCAGCCACGGGGCTGCCGGCTCACGCGTCCTCGATACATTTCACGTAACGCAACGCGCATTCCCTAGCGCAGCGACCGGGGTGAATCATGGATCAACACGAAGACTTCATCGTGCGCACCATGTCGGCCGACGAGGTAGCCATGTCGATCGAATGGGCGGCGGCGGAAGGCTGGAACCCCGGCCTGCATGATCCTTCCTGTTTCCGGGAAGCGGACCCGGCCGGGTTCTTCGTCGGCGTGTGGCGTGGCGAGCCGGTCGCGTGCCTTGCCGCCGTCGCCTACGACGAACGCTTTGGTTTCATCGGCCTCTACATCGTGAAACCCGGGTTTCGCGGCAAGGGCTTCGGCATCCGAATCTGGCAGCACGGCATGCGTTACCTCGCCGATCGCAACATCGGGCTCGATGGTGTCGTGGCCCAGCAGGCGAACTACCGGAAGTCCGGATTCGCGCTCGCGTACCGCAACATCCGCTATCAGGGGCGCGTGGACGGCATCGGGTGCGCGCAGGTGACCGCCGCGGCCGACGTGCCGTTCGAGCAGTTGCTCGCCTACGACCGCCAGTGCTTTCCAGCGGCACGCGCGCGTTTCGTCTCCGCGTGGATCGCGCAGCCGGATGCCGTGGCGCTCGTGGCCGTCGACGCCGGCCGGATCGCCGGATACGGTGTCGTGCGACGCTGCAAGGCGGGCTGCAAGGTCGGCCCGCTGTTCGCCGACGACGCAGGCGTTGCCACCGAGCTGTTTCGCGCGCTGGCCGCGCGCATGCCCGGCGAGGTCATCGTGCTCGACGTGCCGGAAACGAACCCCGCAGCCGTCGCGCTGGCGGAACGGCACGGCATGACGAGCGTCTTCGAAACCGCGAGGATGTACACGCAAGACGCGCCGCCGATTGCAATCGAACGCGTGTTCGGGGTGACGTCGTTCGAGCTGGGGTAATCGTCCCGAACGGGGCGGACGCCCAAGTCGCTACGCGATGCAACGTCAGCAAGCGTGGCTGGGTAATTCCGTCCTCTACGGCCCTTGTACCGCAGGTACGGGTATCGTGCGGGCATCAACGGGCCGCCCGTCGGAACGGGTGATGCGCAGACGACGCAGATCCCGATCGCCGCGACAGCCGGGTGGATATGGCTTACATGTTCGACGCATGTTTGTCTCCGCTTCCTGACGCACGGCACGCGACCAAAGCGGCCATCCCCGATCACATGAAGCCATAGCGCTTCGACGCAGCGGAACACGTCATCCCAATGACGCACAGGCAGAACTGGCACGCCCGGAAAATTGACATCCCCACCGAACCTAATACAATTAGCCTTTTGATTAATTTGAATAGCATCCGTCATGGCACGCGCCGGCATCACCCTGGACAAACTCGTCGAAGCCGGCGCACAGCTCGCCGATGAGACCGGCTTCGAGCACCTGACCGGCGCAGCGCTCGCGCGTCACTTCGACGTCAAGCTCGCCAGCCTGTACTCCCATGTCCCGAGTTTCGACGATCTCAAGAGCCGGATCGCACTCTTCGCGCTGCGGGAACTCGCCGATCGCGCAACCGAAGCACTGGCCGGCCGTACCGACAAGGACGCGCTGACAGCGCTCGCCAACGTCTATCGCGACTACGCGCGCGAGCACCCCGGCCGTTTTGCAGCCGCGCGCCACCCGCTGAGCGTCGAGCGCGCCACTGAAAGCGCCGGCGGCCGGCTCGTCAGGATGACCTCGGCCGTGCTGCGCAGCTACGACATGCCGGAAGCCGAGCAGCCGCATGCGATCCGCCTGCTCGGCGGCTTTTTCATGGGCTACGTCACACTCGAAAGGGCCGGCGGGTTCTCGCACAGCGCACCGGCTTCCGACGCGTCGTGGTTGCGCAGTCTCGATGCGCTGGACGTGATGCTGCGTCACTGGCCTTGCGCCGCATGACTCGCCCAACGGAGCCGAATCGATGAAAGACCAACCCGACGGCGTGGTCCTGCCGAGCCGTGTCGTCCCCTTCCCGGCCTCGATCAGCGAAGAGGCGCGAGCCGCGTTGCAACGGCTGGTCGGCAGCGACGGCGTGCCGCTGAACGCGCTGCACGTGATGCCTGCCCCGGACGATTTCGACGCATGGATGCGCGTGAAGACGGCCGCCGACGCGCACTACGCGGCGGCCATCGAGCAGCTCGGCGGTCATCTGCGTTCAAGCGTGGAGACGATCCGGGCCGGCGCCGCGGACGTGCACGTCGCCACGCCCGAGGCAGTGGCTTCCGGCGAATGCGCGTACATCGACCTGCATGGCGGTGCGCTGGTTCTCGGCGGCGGCGCCGCATGCCGCGCCGGCGCGCAGATGCAAGCCGACCGGCTCGGCATTCGATGCTACGGCGTCGACTATCGCCTGCCGCCCGAACATCCGTATCCGGCCGCACTCGACGATTGCATCGCCGCGTATGCGTACGTGCTGGAGCGCTACGCACCGGAAAACGTCGTCATCGGCGGGCGCTCGGCGGGCGGCAACCTCGCCGCCGCGATGGTGCTGCGCGCCCGCGACGAAGGGCTGCCGCTGCCGGCCGCGCTGGTGCTGCTGTCGCCGGAAGTCGACCTGACCGAATCCGGCGACAGCTTCGAGACCAACCGCCTCGTCGACGTGGTGTTGCCGACGTCGCTGATGCCGAACAACCTGCTCTACGCGAACGGCGCCGATCTCGCGCATCCGTATCTGTCGCCGCTGTTCGGCGATTTCGCTGCCGGTTTCCCGCCGACCTTCATCCAGAGCGGCACGCGCGACCTGTTCCTGTCGAACGCGGTCCGCCTGCACCGCGCATTGCGGCGCGCGCAGGTGCCGACCGAGCTTCACCTGTTCGAAGGCATGCCGCATGGCGGGTTCATGGGCGCGCCCGAAGACATGGAACTGGGCCAGGAAATCGCGCGCTTCGTGCGTGCGCATCTGCCTGCATTGAATTGAATCCGTCGAGCGTCGGACGATGAACGGCAAACCCCACAAGGACGACATCGGCATCGGCCCGGATCGCTGGATCGAATTCGGCGATCTGTCGGGCGGGCAGGCGCAGGCGGTCGCGATCGATCCCTGTCTGGCCGGGGTCATGTCGTTGATCGATGCACTGGAGACGGACTGTGTCGCCGAATGCTGCGGCATCGACGCATTCGGTTTCTGGCCGGACGAGATCGCGGTTGCCGTGAGTACGCTCGATCGCGCCGCGCTGGCACGGCTCGCCGACGATCTGCTGTCGGTTCAGCGTGCGATCGACGCGTTGCCGGCCGATCTCGTCGTCAGCACGCGGATGAACCAGTTTTTCAGGAAGGCGGTGTTAGTCGAGTTGCTCGCGCATATCCGGACGACTCTCGACGCGATCCGGTCGCAGCGCGATGCGCGCGACGCATCGGCCTAAATGACGGCGCGCACGCCCGCGACCACCTGAATCACGCCGAACACCGCGACGACCGCGGCCGACACGCGCGACAGCACGTGCATGAACGCGAACGACATCCGCGTGCGCAGCGCGGCGGTCGTACCGCTCAGGCACAGCCACCACGTCGCGGAGCCGATGAACACACCGGCGACCATCAGCGCCACGGCCGGCCACATCGCGCCTTCCCGCGCTCCCGACAGCGGGCCGAGCGCCGCGAAGATCCCGACGAACGACAGGATCGTCATCGGGTTCGACAGCGTCAGGCCGAACGTCGTCAGGAAGTCGCGCAGGACGGTCGTGCGCGGCAGGTCGCGTTGCGCCGTCGGCGCGGCCGGCGCCTGGCGCGCGATGGTCCACGCCAGCCACACGAGAAATGCGCCGCCGGCGATTTTCAACCCGACGGTCAGCATCGGGAACGCCGTGACGATACCCGCGATGCCGAGCGCACCGAGCAGGCCATAGATCGCATCGGCGCACGCGGCGCCGACGCCCGTCGCGAATCCCGCCTGAAAACCGCGGCTCAGGCTGCGCTGGATGCACAGCATGCCGATCGGGCCGACCGGCACCGCGATCGACAGCCCCATTACGACGGACTTGATGAACAGCATTGCCTGCTCCTTGCGACATGTGACGCGTTGAACAGGCATCGTAGGGAAAGTCCGGTCATCGCTGAATGCGGTTTTTAAGGAAAATTGACGGCTCCACCTTAAAAAATTCCACCGCGATGGACGATCTGGACTGGAAGGTACTGGCGCTGTTGCAAGCCAACGGCCGCATCAGCTACACGGAGCTGGCGCGCCAGGTGCATCTGTCGGTGCCGGCTGTGACGGAGCGCGTGAAGCGCCTTGAAGCGGCCGGCGTCGTCGAGGGCTACACCGCGCGGATCAATCCTGCCGCCGCCGGCTATCCGGTCAGCGCGCTGATCGGCATCACGGTGCCGCAACCGGCGAAAGCGAAATTCCTCCGGTTGCTGGAGACGATTCCCGAAGTCGTCGAATGCCATCACGTGACGGGCGCGGACTCGTATGTGATGCGACTCGTCGCGATCAGCATGACCCATCTCGAACAACTGATCGAACGCATCAACCTGTACGGCGAAACACGCACGTCGATCGTGATGTCGACGCCGCTGCCCGCACGCGGATTGGCGCGTCCGCCGTCGCCGCGCGACATCGTTCGCGATTGACGCATCGAGCGGCCCCGCCCGATCCGCTTTCCGCGGGAGACCATCAGGAAACCCGCCGGCGGTAACCGGAGGCCAGACTTCATCTGGCCGGTTACCGCCGTGACGATCCGGACCGATCGGCTACTTGCCGGCCACGCCGCCAAGCAGGCCGCCCACCAGCCCCGTAATGGGCGCGAGCGGATTGGCGAGCGCACCCAGCGGCGAGCCGCCATCCGCGCCGGTCGCGGAACCGTTGTGAACGGTCGCCGGCATGCCGCCGACCACGCTCGTCACCAGGCCCGCCACCGGCACCGCGCCGTTCGCGCCGCTCGGGTTCACGAGGCCGCCCACGTTGGTCACGGTGTTGCCGACCGCGCGAACGAGCCCGCCGACGCCGCCGACCAGCGGCTGGGGCGACGTGGACGTCACCTTCCATCCCGCCGACGTGATCGCGCCGCCGATCTGTCCGAGCAGGCCCGCGACCGGCTGCCCGAGGCCGGTCGCCGTGCCGACCTGCTGCGTGACCTGGCCGACGGTCGTGACGAGCGGCGTGATCGCGGTGCTGATCGCCTGCGTCGTCTGCTGGACCGGGGCCGACGACAGGGCCGAGCCGAGCATGGTGCCGCCCGTCTTGATGCCGCCGGACACGGTGTCGAGCAGGCCGCCGACCGGGGTCGTGAGCGGCGCCAATGGCGACAGCGGGCCGGTGCCGAGCGCCTTCACCGTGTCGCCGAGGCCGGCGACCGGATTGCTGACCGAGCCGACGATGGAGCCGAGCCCGGCGACCGTCGTGCCGACGGGGTTCGCCGTGAAACCGGTCTGGCCGATGCCGTTGCTCACGGCGTTCGACGTGTCGCGGATGATCGTGCCCACGCCCGTGACCGTGTTGCCGAGGCCGGTGGTCACGCCGTTGCCCACTCCCGGCGGATTCGCTTCACTGATCGTGGCGCCGGCGGCCATGACGACCGCCCCGACGGAACTGATGATGCCGTTCGTGCCGGGGGTTCCGCTGGTGCCGCTTGTGCCGCCGGTTCCGCTCGTGCCGCTGGTTCCGCTCGTGCCG
>NZ_WIXR01000021.1:53657-168380 GCF_019425585.1 Burkholderia sp. COPS
GCCGCTTGTGCCGCTTGTGCCACTCGTGCCGCTCGTCCCACTCGTCCCGCTCGTACCACCCGTCCCGCTCGTACTCGTTCCGATGTTGTTGCCACCCGGCTTCGGCGCCGTGACATCGCTGCCGCCGCACGCCGCCAGCGCACACGCCGCGGCAATCGCGGCGAGCGCAACGTTTGCCTTGATGAAATGATTTTGCATGGAAGCCCCCGTCTGCAATTCAGCGCGATCCTTCCTGCAAGCATCTACCGTGCCATGCCCGTCGGTTCCGGTAACGATCCCGCCGCCGCACCGCAGCGCCCCTGCCGACGCCATACTCCCGCGCAGCACATCGCCCGCGCCTCCATCCGCAGCGTTCAATCCGGCCGTGCGTTCCGGCAGCACCGACGTAACACCGATCCGGCGTTACGTAGCACGACTCCCCCAAAAAAACGACCGGGACCGCACACCGCCGGTCCCGGCACATTGCACATGCCACGCGTCGTCACGGACGCTTCACGATCTTCACAATCGTAAGCGTGCCGTTCACGCTTTCGACGCGCACCCTGACCTTGTCGTCGACATGAAGCGACGTCAGCATCGCCGCATCGCCGACCTTGAACGCCATCGTCATCGGCGGCATCCCGACGTTGTCGAGCGGGCCATGCTTCAACATGACCAGCCCGCGCCCGGCATCGATCTCCTTGACCTCGGCATCGGTCAGCGCCGCATCCGGCGCCGACATCTTCGAACTCCCCATGCTCATCGCAGGCATGTCGCTGCCCGCGAACGCCGGCATCGCGACGACTGCCGCCGCGCACCACGCGGCGAAAGCGTGAAAGCAGGTATTCATCGATCGTCCCCCGCAGCCTCGAAGACATTCCCGTTGTTCATCGAAGCCGCGACGCGGATGCCCGGCTCAAACGAACAACGTCGCACCGGCCCATGCGATCAGCACGACGCCCAGCACGCGCCCGGCGCGCTCGCCGCCGGGCAGGATTTTTTCCGCGAACACGAACACCGACAGCGCGGCGATCCACACGACGTTCATCACGCCGCCGACGAACAGCAGCGCCATCAGCAACCCGCAGCACCCGACGCAATACATCCCGTGTCGCGCACCGAGCAGGAAACTGCCGGCGATGCCCGGACGCCAGTGCGCAACCAGAAAGGCGGCCGGCGCGCGGCATTGCCGAAGGCATGCACGTTTCAGCGGCGAGAATTGATAGAGCCCGGCCAGCGCGAGCACGGCCGCGGAAAGCACCGCACTCTTCGACCACAGCATCATCGCGGAGATCAGCCCGGCCGGCTGCAGCAGTTGCTGGAGCAACGCCGCGCCGACCGAGAACGCGAACCACGCGGCCAGATAGCCGGCCAGCAGCGACAGCGACGTCAACGCAGCCGCCGCGCCGTCCGCGCCGCGATGCGTTAGCACACGCCGGTAGAGCATCACGAGCGGCGCCGCGCTGGGCGTCATCATCGCGATCATCATCACCCACCACATCGCGATCACGGTCGGCAGCGACGGATCCATGCTGCCCATGTCGCCCGTCAGCCGATGCGGAAAGAGCGCGATCGCCGTCATCTGCAGCGCCGACATGCCGGTGCCCGCGCCGGTCCACAGGTAGAACCAGCACACGCCGACGAGCGCGGCCATGCCGAGCAGCATGACGACGCGCTCGCGCCCGAGCCAGGTGTCGAACGGGGTCATGCCGCCGCGCGATGCCGGATCAGCCCGTGGTTGTTCAGGTGCAGCCGCGCGAACTGCGCATAGGTTCCGTCGAGGTTCAGCACGATGTTGCCTTGCGAGCGCCCGGTGCCCGAACCGATCTCGGCGAGTTCGTACTCGAAACCGTTCGGCAGGTCGATCCGCGCGCGATGCTCGGCGCCCGTCACCGGGTTGCGGATCGGATCGCCCGCGACGTCGAACACGCCGTCGACATGAATCCGGCCGTGCCGCGCATCGACATCGACGTCGAAATCGATCTTCGTGAAGATCGGCTCGAACGCGTGCTCGAGCGTCGACGCGAATACCGCGAACATCGTCGCAAACGGATCGGTATCCTGACCGGTCATGATCTTCAGCACCGCTTCGCGCTGCGCCGGACTCGCGCGCTCGTCGACGATCGGCTGGCACTTGCCCCGGCCTTCGTGGACCGCCCCCGGCCACTGAAACACGACCGCGATCCTGACGCCGTCGAGCACCACGTCGCCATGGTGGCCGCTGTCGATCGAAATCGCACCCATTGCTTCGCATCCGCCGTGAGTCGGCGGTGCATTGAACTGGCAAGGGCATCCGTATGAGCAATTGCAGCTCATCATTTCGGTGCCCTGAATCTCCCACGGCGTCATGGCTTCACCTCGCGCGCTGTAACACATGAACGCTTCGAATCTAGTGCACGGCATCGGGGAAATCAAAGCGGGAACGGATGACCGATACGACGGGAGAAACCCGCGAATTCCGGTGGCGCGCATGGCGCGCCGACCGGCTCGCGGACGGCCGCTCAGATCCAGACGTCACGCCCGCACGTCACACGACCAGCGACGCGACGATCGCACACCACACGGCACTTGCGCCGCACAGGAACACGCGCCGCGCGACGAGCATCCGCGACTCGTCGCCGGCGGTCTTCATCGGCGAAGTCGCGAGAAAAGGCACGCTGGCGAGGCACGCGAAACCCGCGAGCGCGAGCACGATCACGACGTAATCGCCGAACCGCCAGGGCAACGGCTCGTGCAATCCCCAGTAGCCGAGAAACAGCATGCCCATCGAAAACATCGTCGCGGCGGCCGAACTGAGCGCGACCACCGATCCCGTCGGAAATTGCATGGGAGCCTCCCCTCGCGCAGCGTGCGCGACGCCGGATCATTATCCCGGCGCGGAGGGGAAAAGCACAACGCCGGCCGCAGCCCCCGCGGCGCGCGCTCGAGCAACGATACGCCGGTCGCCTCCTCGAGCAGCCGCAGATGCGTGTCGATCGCGGACGGCGCGGCGCCGATGATCGTTGTCACGGATTGACAGAAACCGGATTCGCGCGACAGAACTACCCGCCTTCAACCCGGCTTCTTCGTGGCCTGCACGACGGAAATCCAGCCCACCACCGCCGCGGCGACCCAGCAACAGGCGATCATCAGGTCGAGATCCATCCAGCCTTCGAAATTCGCGCTGTTTTCGAAGCTGCAGCGCTGATGGCCCCTGACCCACACGCAGCCGCTGATGAGCTGCTGGATGTGCATATAAACGCTGTAGACGGCAAAAGCCGACGCGATGACCGTGAGCCGCAAACGGACGTTCTTTTTCATGTGACGCGAATGCCGGTGGAAAGCCAGTGCCGATCTTACGGCAACGGCAACCTGCCCGGCAATCCGTCGCATCCTGCCCCCGGATGCCTTTCGCTCACGCGTCGATCCGCCTGATCGTCCTCAGGCAATCCGCTGCCAGCTGCTGATAAATCCGCGTGCCGTTCGCCTTCGCGTCGATCTCCGCGTCGCTCAGCCGACGCACGACCCGCCCCGGCATGCCCGCGAGCAGCACGCCGCGCGGCACGTCGTAGCCGGCCTTCACGAATGCGCACGCGGCAACGATCGTCGTGGCGCCGATGGTCGCGCCGTCCATCACGACCGCATTCATTCCGATCATCGTGTCGGGTTCGAGCGTCGCGCCATGCACGATCGCGCCGTGACCGATGTGGCTGTTGACGCCGAGCCGGCACGTCTCGCCGATCCCGACGTGCAGCACGCAGCCATCCTGCACGTTGCTGCCGTCCTCGACGACGATCGCACCGAAGTCGCCGCGCAGGCTCGCATGCGGGCCGATGTAGCAGCGCGCGCCGATCGTCACGTCGCCGATCACGACCGCGCTCGGGTCGACGTACGCGGACGGATCGACGCGCGGCCGCATCCCGTTGAATTCGAACAGCGGCATCGTCAGAGCGCCGCGACCGCTTCCGGCACGAGCGTAAACAGGTCGCCGACCACGCCGTAGTCGGCCACGCTGAAGATCGGCGCTTCCGGGTCCTTGTTGATCGCGACGATCACCTTCGAATCCTTCATCCCGGCCAGATGCTGGATCGCACCCGAGATGCCCACCGCGATGTACAGCTGCGGTGCGACGATCTTGCCGGTCTGGCCGACCTGGTAGTCGTTCGGCACGTAGCCGGCGTCGACTGCCGCGCGCGAGGCGCCGAGCGCTGCGCTCAACTTGTCCGCCAGCGGCTCCAGCACCTTCGTGTAGTTCTCGCCGCTGCCCAGACCTCGGCCGCCCGACACGATGATGCTTGCGCTCGTGAGTTCCGGACGGTCCAGCTTCGTCACCTCACGGCTCACGAACTGCGACTTGCCGGCGTCTGCCGCCGCTTCGATCTTCTCGACCACCGCGCTGCCGCCTTCCGCTGCAACCGGGTCGAAACCCGTCGCACGCACCGTGATGACCTTGATCGGGTCGCCCGACTGCACCGTCGCGATCGCGTTGCCCGCGTAGATCGGGCGCTCGAAGGTATCGGCCGACACGACCGCCGTGATCTCGGAGACCTGCGCGACGTCCAGCTTCGCGGCGATACGCGGCGCGATGTTCTTGCCGTATGCGGTCGCCGGCGCGAGGATGTGCGAATAGTCCTTCGCGATGTTCAGCACGGTCGCCTCGACGTTTTCCGCGAGGCCGTCGGCCAGTTGCTGCGCATCGGCCAGCAACACCTTCGACACACCTGCGATCTTCGCTGCCGCATCGGCCGCGCCTTGCGCGTCGTGGCCCGCGACCAGAACATGCACGTCACCGCCACCTGCCGCGCCGAGCGCCTGCGCAGCCGCCACCGCATTGAGTGTCGCGGCCTTGATCGATGCGTTGTCGTGTTCCGCAATTACCAGAATCGTCATTTCGTTGCGTTCCCTGTTACAGCACCCTGGCTTCGGTCTTCAGCTTCGCGACCAGCGTCTGCACGTCCGGCACCTTCATGCCGGCTGCGCGCTTCGGCGGCTCGTTCACGTTGAGCACTTTCAAACGCGGCGTCACATCCACGCCAAGGTCGCCGGGCTGCACGATCTCGAGCGGCTTCTTCTTCGCCTTCATGATGTTCGGCAAGGTCACGTAGCGCGGCTCGTTCAAACGCAGGTCGGTGGTCACCACGGCCGGCAGTCGAAGCGACAGCGTTTCCGCGCCGCCGTCGACTTCGCGCGCAACCGTCGCACGCCCGTCGGCCACCACCACCTTCGATGCAAACGTCGCCTGCGGCAAACCGGCCAGCGCGGCCAGCATCTGCCCGGTCTGGTTCGAATCGTCATCGATCGCCTGCTTGCCGAGAATCACGAGCGACGGCTGCTCCTTGTCGACCAGCGCCTTCAACACCTTCGCGACGGCCAGCGGTTCTACGCTGTCGTTCGATTCGACGAGGATCGCGCGATCCGCGCCGATCGCGAGCGCCGTGCGCAGCGTTTCCTGCGCCTGCGCGACGCCAACCGACACCGCGACCACTTCGGTCACGACACCGGCCTCCTTCAACCGCACGGCCTCCTCCACCGCAATCTCGTCGAACGGGTTCATCGACATCTTCACGTTCGCGATGTCGACGCCCGTCCGGTCGGATTTCACGCCGACCTTCACGTTCGCGTCGACCACGCGTTTCACTGCCACGAGCACTTTCAACTGCGCGTCTCCCTTGTGGTGCGATAGCCGCGTCAGCGCGCGGTATAACCGCCGTCGATCACGAGCTCCGCGCCCGTCACGTAACGCCCGGCCGGCGACACGAGATACAGGATGCCGGCCGCGATGTCGCGCGGGCTGCCGATCTTCGCCATCGGCACGTGCGTCTGCAGGTAGCCGAACACGTTGTCCGGGTCCTGCCCCATCTGGCGGAACGCGTCCTCGAGCATCGGCGTGCGGATATAGCCGGGGTGCACCGAGTTCGCGCGGATGTTCTTCGCCGCATACAGCATCGCGTCGACCTTCGCCATCATCCGCACCGCGGCCTTCGACGCGTGATACGCGGGCACGTCGGGGCCGCCGACGATCCCGTACATCGACGACAGGTTCACGATCGACCCGCCGCCGGCCGCGTCGATATGCGGAATCGCGGCACGCGTGCACAGGAACACGCCGTTCACGTTCACGTCCTGCACGCGCTGCCACTGCGCGAGCGTGAGCTCGTGCGTCGGCACGTTGTGGCCTTCGATGCCCGCGTTGTTGACGAGCACGTCGAGGCGCCCGAAGCGCGCGACGATTTCGCCGAACACGCGCGCCACGTCGGCCTCCTGCGTCACGTCGAGCGCCCAGAACGCGGCCTGGCCGCCCTGCGCGCGGATTTCCTCGACGAGCGCTTCCGCCGGTTGCGACAGCACGTCGAGAATCGCGACGCTCGCCCCGGCCGCGGCCAGCGTGCGCGCGGTCTCCGCGCCGATGCCGCGCGCGCCGCCGGTGATCGCGGCCACCTTGCCGCGCAGGTCGAACAGGTCTTCGATGAGCTTCATGTCGTCTCCATGTATGTGATCAGACGGCCCGCCCGCATCGGGGCAGGCCCTCGCGGGCATCCGGCGTTATCGCGTATTCCGCGCCGCAAGAAAATCGAGGCATTCCCGATTGAAATAGTCGGCGTGTTCCACCATCACCCAGTGGCCGCACCGGTTCATCAGCACGAAACGCGCGTCGCGGCAGTGTTCGAGGAACTTCAGCGCGCCGCCGACCGGATTGAAACGGTCGTCCGTTCCCCAGAAACCCAGCACCGGGCAGCGCAGGTCGCCGAGCGCACCGGTCAGGTTCGGCACGCTCATCGTCGACAGCACTTCGGTCGGCTGCTCGACGCACACCTTCATCCGCTCGGCCACGAGCGCGTCGGTGACGATCGCCGGATCGTGCACGAGCAGCGTCAGCAGCTCGCGCATCGTGTCGTCATTCATCTGGCGATTGGTGAACAGCTTCACCATCCGCTGGATGCCTTCCATCCGGAAATAGGTATCGCGATCCTCGACGCCGCCCGGCGCCATCATGATCAGCCCGTCGACTTCGTCCGGGTAATCGAGCGCGTACTTGAGCGCGATCGCGCCGCCGAGCGAGTTGCCGAGCAGCACGGCCGGCCCGATCCCGAGCGCGTCCAGTTGCGCATGCAGCGCGCCGACGAAGAAATCGAGCGTATAGGCGACGTCGGACGGCTTCGAGGACTGCCCGTAGCCCGGCAGGTCGACGACGATCGCGCGATGGCCGGCCGCCGCGAACGCGGGCACGTTGTGCTTGAAATTGCTGAAACCGCTGGCGCCCGGGCCGCTGCCGTGGATGAACACCACGGGCCGGCCTTCGCCCGCCTCGTAATGGTGCAGGCGCAGGCCGCCCGGCACGTCGGTGAAGATGCCGGCCGGCGGCGTCGTGGGGATCGTCATCGCGGGTTGTCTCCTTCGTCGTTCGATGGATGCCTGACCACGATGATTGCGTCGCCGGCGCCGGCCGGCATCGTCCTTTCAGACTACGAAGCCGCGCGCGCTTCTTCCTATCATCGGCCCACCGAAACGGAGGCAGACGATGAACGGATTCGACTACAGCGGCAAGACAGTGCTCGTGACGGGCGGCACCAAGGGCATCGGGCGGCGCATCGCCGAACGGTTTCTCGCGGCGGGGGCACGCGTGTTCGTCTGCGGACGCAGCGCACCCGACACGCCGCCCGCGGCCGGCGGCCGCACGGCGGCATTCGTCGCGGCCGACCTGCGCGACATCGAGCAGGTCGACGCGATGCTCGCAACCATCCGCGCGGAGGCCGGCGGCCTCGACGTGCTCGTCAACAACGCGGGCGGCTCGCCGTTCGCGCTTGCAGCCGATGCGTCGCCGCGCTTCACCGAATCGATCGTGCGGCTGAACCTGACCGCACCGCTGCAGCTCGCGCAGCGCGTGAACGCGATCATGCAGCCGCAGCGCGAGGGCGGCGTGATGCTGTTCATCGCGAGCGTCAGCGCGTCGCGGCCGTCGCCCGGCACGGCCGCGTACGGCGCCGCGAAAGCGGGCCTCGTCAATGCGGTCACGTCGCTCGCGGTCGAGTGGGCGCCGCGGGTGCGCGTGTGTGCGATCAGCCCGAGCCTCGTGCAGACGGAATCGGCCACCGAAGGCCACTATGGCGACGACGATGCGCTCGACGCGATCCGCGCGACGATTCCCGCCGGCCGCCTCGCGACACCCGACGACGTTGCCTCCGCGTGCCTCTTTCTCGCGTCGCCCGGCGCGTCGTACACGTCGGGCGCGAACCTGCGGCTCGACGGCGGCGGCGAACGGCCCGCGTTCCTGTCGGCGGCACAGGCGGACGCGCGATGACACGCGCCGCGCACGCGGCCTCGCGCGATCGTTGCCAGTCCTAGGGAAGTCATCTAGTTCATTTTGACGATTCCCTGCTACCGCGATCTCCCTACTCTGCCTCTCACGACAACACATAGTCGACCGTCGTCGATACCCCCAAGAGGAGACACCATGCATCAACGGATTTCGCGCCGTACCGGCAAGCGGGCAACCGCCACGCTGTCGACGCTGGCCGCCGCGCTGCTGACGTGCGCCGTTCCCAACGCGCACGCCGGCAGCACGATCGAGCTGGGCGCCGACACGACGCTGGACTACACGTTCACGCTCAGTTACGGCCTCGGCATGCGCACCCGCGCACCGAGCGGCAATCTCCTCACGCCGGCGAACATCAACGGCGACGACGGCGATCGCAACTTTGCGAAGAACAAGCTGATCGAGAACCAGGTCAGCCTGCTCGGCGAAGTGAACCTGAAGCACGACGACTGGGGTGTGTTCGTGCGGGCCGACACGTTCTACGACCAGGCGTACCACCGCCCGAACTACAACGACGCGCCGGGCACCGTGAACCAGTCGGGCCAGTACAACAATTTCACGAGCGACGCGCGCTACTGGTCGGGCGGCCACACGACGCTGCTCGCCGCGTACGCGTACAACACGTTCCACATCGGCTCGACGAGCCTGAACGTGAAGGTCGGCGATCAAGTGGTCGCGTGGGGCGAAAGCCTGTTCTTCCCGAACATCGCGGGCGCGCAGGGCCCCGCCGACGCGACCAAGTCGTACATGGCCGGCGCCGAGGTGAAGGACATCCTGCTGCCGGTGCCGCAGATCTCGACGCAGTGGCAGATCACGCCGAACTTCAGCCTGCTCGCGTACTACCAGTTCGCGTTCAAGGAGAACCGCCTCACCGCGCCGGGCACCTACTGGAGCTATTCGGACGTGGTTGGCCCGGGCGCGCAGTTCATCATCGGCCCGGGTGGGATGATCATTCCGCGCGGCGCCGACGACAAGCCGAGCGCACGCAACCAGTGGGGGATCGGCGCGCGCTTCCGCGTGTTCGGCGACACGGAGCTGGGCGTGTATCACCTGCACTACAACGACATGAACCCGAGTGTCGTCACGACGTACTTCCCGACGCTCCAGTACCAGCAGACCTACTTCAACAACATCAAGCTGACCGGTGCGAGCTTCTCGACGCAGGTCGGCCCCGTGAACGTCGCGGGCGAAGTGTCGTACCGCCAGGGCGCGGCCGTGCTCGTCAATACCGCTATGGGCCCGCAGTCGACGCGCGCGAACGTGCTGCAGACCAACCTGTCCGGCATCTACTCGATCGGGCCGAGTTTCCTCGCGAATTCGCAGTCGCTGATCGGCGAACTCACGTACGTGCACGCGGGCAGCATCTCGGAGCAAGGCGGGTCGACCACGCTCGCGAATTCGCGCAACGCGCTCGCGATGGAGATCGCGTGGACGCTCAGCTACAAGAACGTGTTCAACGGCTGGGATCTCGACGTGCCGCTGACCTACACGCACGACCTGACGGGCACGTCGCCGCTCGCCGGCGCGCTCGGCTCGCTGACGGGCCAGGGCGACCACCGCGTGACGGCCGGCGTGACGTTCACGCGCCTGAGCAACCTGCAGCTGTCGCTCGTCTACGCGAAGTTCCTCGGCTCGCCGAACCCGGTCACGCGCCCGCTCGCGGATCGCGACTACGTGCTGGCCACGGCGACCTATCACTTCTGAGCGGCCCGGCCGCTCGTCACTCAGCAAGAGGATTTGTCATGAAGCGAATTCGTCTCCCCCTCCTGCGCGCCTCGGTTATCGCCGCGTGCGCACTCGCCGCGACGGCGTCGTACCCGAAGGTCACGCCGGACGACCTGAAGGCGCTCGACGGCCAGTTGACCCCGATGGGCGCCGTGCGCGCCGCGAGCAAGGACAGCGGCGTGCCCGAGTGGTCGGGCAAGTGGCTCGGCACGCCGCCGGACGTGCAGTACAAGCGCGGCAGCCGTTACCCCGATCCGTACGCGAGCGAGAAGCCGGTCGCGACGATCACCGCGGAGAACATGGCGCAGTACGCCGAGCACCTGACCGACGGCCAGAAGGCGATGTTCAAGCGCTATCCGGCCACGTTCAAGATCGTCGTCTACCCGAGCCACCGCGACTTCCGCTACCCGGATTCCGTCTACAAGGACATTCGCACTTATGCGCCGGACTCGACGATGACACCCGACGCGAACGGCCTCACGAACGCGCCGCCGACGGTGCCCTATCCGATCCCGAAGACCGCCGCCGAATTGCTGTGGAACCAGCGCTTCTCGTCGTCGATCGGCACCGAGCAGGCCACCTACGACCAGGCAGTCGTCTACTCCGACGGCAACATCGCGTGGGGCAAGGTGCGCTACGACATCTACTCGCCGCGCAACGTCGGCAAGTACGACGTCAAGAGCGACCTGAACAACCGCACGTACTACCGCAACGCGACGGAGCTGCCGCTGTCCGACCGCGGCTCGCTGATCGTCGGCTTCACGAACTGGGACAAGGCCGGCGCGGACAACTCGTCGCGCACGTGGATGTACAACCCCGGCACGCGGCGCGTGCGTCAGGCGCCCGAATACGGCTACGACCAGCCGCAGGGCCCGGGCGGCTTCCGCACGGTCGACGACGACCGCCTGTACAACGGCCCCGGCGATCGCTACGACTGGAAGATCGTCGGCAAGCGCGAGATCTACGTGCCGTACAACAACTACAAGGTGATGGACAGCGCGGTGAAGTACGGCGAACTGCTGACCAAGGGCCACGAGAACCCGAGCTACATCCGCTACGAACTGCATCGCGTGTGGGTGCTGCAGGCCACGCTGAAGAGCGGCTACCGTCATCAGTACGCGAAGCGCGTGCTGTACATCGACGAGGATTCGTGGCAATCGCTGCTCGCGGACAACTACGACGCGCGCGGCCAGCTGTGGCGCACCAACGTCGCGACGTCGCTGTACGCCTACGACGCGAAGGTGTTCTACCCGAGCGCGGTGTTCTTCCACGACCTGATCTCCGGCGCGTACATGGCCGACCGCCTGACGAACGAAGGCCCGATGCCGAAGCTCGACAACAGCCCGCAGTTCAACGAGGCGTATTTCTCGCCTGACGCGATCCGCAGTTCGGGCAACTGATCGACCGACCGACGCGGCATGCCCGTGACCCACGCGCCGGAGCCCCGCTCCGGCGCACCACGCCGCCCGTGACGGCGGCCATTTCCATTCGAGGGCCCTTTCATGTCTTCCCGCCTGCATACGACGCTCGGTGACGAGCTGTACGCCGCATGGCACGCGCGCGCACCGGTCGCGCCGCTGTCGGGCCGGGCGCGCCGCCTGTCGCTCGACGACGCGTACCGCATCCAGCAGCGCTTCATCGAACGCCGCGTCGAACACGGCGAGGCGGTCGTCGGCAAGAAGATCGGCGTGACGAGCCAGGCCGTGCAGGACATGCTGAACGTGCGCCAGCCCGATTTCGGCATCCTGCTGTCGGGCATGCACTACGCGGCCGGCGAGGCGATCGCCGCCGATTCGCTGATCGCGCCGCGCGCCGAGGGCGAGATCGCGTTCATCCTCGCGCGCGACCTGCGCGGCCCCGGCATCGACCGCACCGACGTGATCGCCGCGACGGCCGCCGTCGCGCCCTGCTTCGAGATCGTCGACTCGCGCATCCGCGACTGGGCGATCCGCATCGAGGACACTGTCGCCGACAACGCGTCGTGCGGCGTGTACGTGCTCGGCGAAACGCGCGTCGACCCGCGCACGCTCGATCTCGCCGCGTGCGAGATGACGATCGAGAAGAACGGCGAGCCCGTCGCGCAAGGCCGCGGCGACGCGGCGCTCGGCCATCCCGCCGACGCGGTCGCGTGGCTCGCGAACACGCTCGCCGCGTACGACGTGCCGCTGCTTGCCGGCGAGATCGTGCTGTCCGGCTCGCTCGCGAAACTGATTCCGGTCACGGCCGGCGACGCACTGTCGATGCATA
Source organism: Burkholderia sp. COPS (assembly GCF_019425585.1). Classification (NCBI taxonomy): domain Bacteria; kingdom Pseudomonadati; phylum Pseudomonadota; class Betaproteobacteria; order Burkholderiales; family Burkholderiaceae; genus Burkholderia; species Burkholderia sp. COPS. The sequence goes on from NZ_WIXR01000021.1 coordinate 65,902, forward strand.
TCTCCGGCATCGGCACTTGCGACGTCCGCTTTATCTAAAGGAACCATCCTGATGAAGAAAATCAAATGCGCACTGATCGGGCCCGGCAACATCGGCACCGACCTGTTGGTCAAGCTGCGCCGCTCGCCGGTGCTCGAACCCGTGTGGATGGTCGGTGTCGATCCGGCCTCCGACGGCCTCGCGCGCGCCCGCGAATTCGGCCTGAAGACCACCGACAAGGGCGTTGACGGGCTGCTGCCGCACGTCGCCGCCGACGATATCCGCATCGCGTTCGACGCGACGTCGGCCTACGTGCACCGCGACAACTCCGACAAGCTCACCGCGCTCGGCGTGAAGATGATCGACCTGACGCCCGCCGCGATCGGGCCGTACTGCGTGCCGCCGGTGAACCTCGACGCGCATCTCGACAGCGCGCAGATGAACGTGAACATGGTCACGTGCGGCGGCCAGGCGACGATCCCGATGGTGTACGCGGTGTCGCGCGTGCAGCCGGTCGCGTACGGCGAGATCGTCGCGACGGTATCGTCGCGCTCGGTCGGCCCCGGCACGCGCAAGAACATCGACGAATTCACGCGCACGACGTCCGGCGCGATCGAACAGGTCGGCGGCGCCCGCAAGGGCAAGGCGATCATCGTGATCAACCCGGCCGAGCCGCCGCTGATCATGCGCGACACGATCCACTGCCTGACCGACGGCCCGCCCGACGTCGACGCGATCACCGCGTCCGTGCATGCGATGGTCAAGGAAGTGCAACGCTACGTGCCCGGCTATACGCTGAAGAACGGCCCGGTGTTCGACGGCAATCGCGTGTCGGTGTTCATGGAGGTCGAAGGGCTCGGCGACTACCTGCCGAAGTACGCGGGCAACCTCGACATCATGACCGCCGCCGCGGCCGCCACGGCCGAGCGTTTCGCCGAACAGATGCTGGCCGCGACGGCCGCCACCGCTTGAGTCGAGGAGTCACACGATGTCACTTGCAGGCAAGAAGATCACCGTCCACGACATGTCGCTGCGCGACGGGATGCACCCGAAGCGCCACCAGATCACGCTCGACCAGATGCGCAGCATCGCGCGCGGGCTCGACGCGGCCGGCGTGCCGCTGATCGAGGTCACGCACGGCGACGGGCTCGGCGGCGCCTCGGTCAACTACGGTTTCCCCGCGCACACCGACGAGGCGTACCTGGGCGCCGTGATCCCGGAGCTGAAGCAGGCGAAGGTGTCGGCGCTGCTGCTGCCCGGCATCGGCACCGTCGAGCATCTGCGCATGGCGCACGAACTCGGCGTCGGCACGATCCGTGTCGCGACGCACTGCACCGAAGCGGACGTATCGGAACAGCACATCGGCCTCGCGCGCACGCTCGGCCTCGATACGGTCGGATTCCTGATGATGGCGCACATGTCGTCGCCGGCGCAGCTCGTCGTGCAGGCGAAGCTGATGGAATCGTACGGCGCGAACTGCATCTACATCACCGATTCGGCCGGCCACATGCTGCCCGACGACGTGACCGCGCGGATCGGCCAGGTGCGCGACGCGCTGAAGCCGGAGACGGAGCTCGGCTTCCACGGCCATCACAACCTCGCGATGGGTGTCGCGAACTCGGTCGCGGCCGTGGCGGCCGGTGCGAACCGGATCGATGCGGCCGCGGCCGGCCTCGGCGCCGGCGCGGGCAACACGCCGATGGAAGTGTTCGTCGCGGTATGCGACCGGATGGGGATCGAGACGGGCGTCGACGTGTTCGCGATCTCGGACGTCGCCGAGGATCTCGTCGTGCCGATCATGGATGCGCCGATCCGCCTCGACCGCGATGCACTGACGCTCGGCTATGCGGGCGTCTACTCGTCGTTCCTGCTGTTCGCGAAGCGTGCGGAAGCGAAGTACGGGATTCCCGCACGCGACATCCTCGTCGAACTGGGCCGGCAGCGGCTCGTCGGCGGGCAGGAGGACATGATCGAGGATGCGGCGCTGACGATGGTGCGGGCGCGGGAGGTGGCGGCGTAAGCGAACGCCTGCGTCGGCGCAGTGCAACGGGTTGTCGGCAACGACAACCTCGCTTGCGCGGCACTGCTGCCGACGGGCCGGCTGCTCACCGATTTGCACATCCGGCGCCGCATCTTCATCGCAGGCACGGCCCCCTTCACCGTCGCGTCGCTGCTGTGCGCGCTCGCGCCTTCGGTATCGATGCCGCTCGCCGCATCACCGATGCTTCCCGCCGTGCCTGCGCCGCCGATGCGCTTCGCGCGCCTGCAGCAGCGACGGCATCAGTTCCTCGATGTATTGCCGCGCCTGCCCTCGCGTCACGATCTCGCTGAAGCGCTGATGGGCCTTGTCATGGCCGACCAGCGCCGCATGCGCTTTCTTCAGGATGTGCAGGTACGCGATCAGGCTCGTGCCGTCGCGCACGGGCAGCGCATCGCGCGGATCCGGTGTCGTACTCATGTTCCGATCCTTTGCGGACAATCCGTCCGGCACGTAGTCGTCACGAGCGCCAGCAGGTCGTTCGCGAGACGATCGCGGTCGGTCAGCGGCGCCAGGCCGAACAGCCGCTCGAGCGTCGCGGCGACCGACGCATGGTCGTACACCGTATGGTCGACCTGCCCGGCCGCGACCCACGGCGAAATCACGATCGCCGGCACCCGCACGCCGTACACGTCGAACCCGAAGCCGCTCGCGTTCAGCGTCGCCGCCGCGCCATCGTTCGGCGGCGGCGCAGCGCCCGGCCCGACCGAATCGTAGAAGCCGCCGTGCTCGTCGTAGCAGATCACGAGCAGGCTGGTGTTCCACACCGGCGAATTGCGGATCGCGTTGTACACGCGCGCGACGAGCTGGTCGCCGCCGGCGAGGCCGTCCATCGGATGCTGCGAGCTGCCGTTCTGGTAGGTGCCGTGCACGATGTCGCCGTAACCGGGCTCGATGAACGTATAGCGCGCCGTATAGCCCGCCGCGAGATCAGCCTCGAAATGCGCGAGGTCGTCGATGTCGAAGAAGCTGATGCCCTTCAGCGACGCCACCTGCGGCACGTGGCCGAGCGGATTGCCCGTCTGGTCCTGGTAGATGCGCCAGTTGTCGTCGCCGAGCGCGGCGAAGATCGAACCCTTCGGATACGGGAAACCGTCGAACGCGTCCCATCCGGCCATTTCTTCTCTCGTCGGCGAATGGTCGAGCCCGGCCGACGACGCACCGTGCAGGAAAAAGCGATTCGGCCAGGTCGGCCCGGGCATCGACGCGTGCCACGCGTCGCACAGCACGAACGCGTTCGCGAGTGCGTGCAGCGACGGGGCCTGCGTCGCGATGTCGACGCCCTGCATGATCTTGCCCGCGTCGGCCGGCTGCGGCGGCTTGCCTTCGGAACGCGACGTCGCGTAGTTCGACACGAATCCGGTATTGCGGACCGGCGGATAGGCCTGCCCTTTCACGAACGGCACGCCCGCGCCGCAGAGCTGCTCGAGCACGTCGGTGAATTCGTGGCACGGATCGGTCGGCATCCGGTCGGGCGCGCCGCCGCCGAACGGATAGACCGCGCCGCCATACGCATTGCTGTTGCCCGGCGACGCGGCGACGATGCCGGGGTAGCCCGACAGCGCGAACAGGTGGTCGAAGGAGCGGTTCTCGAGCATCAGCACGAACACGTGCCGGATGCGGTCCTGAACCGACGGGGATGCGGGGGCTGCGTCTGCACTCATGGCGCCTCCTGGCGTCGCGCGACGAAAGTCCGGCTGGCACGGCCGTTGGCCCGCTGAAAGACGCTGAAGGGATTGAAAGCCGCACGCGCGGCGCGGGCCGCGAATTGCCGACGAGTGTACGACCGCGCCGGCCCGCACGTAAAGCCATACGCGAGCCGCACGCGAATCGCGTCGCCGCGCGTGCGGTCAGCCGCCGGCCGGCGCGGTTTTCCGCGTCACGACATCGGGCTGACGATCGCGTTGCGGCTGTCGGACGACAACGGCCAATGCGCGCCGCATCGACGTATCGGGGGGGACGGTGCATCGAACGTTGACTTTCGCCGATCGGCCCGATACGATCGACGCACTTTCAAGACGCCCTCCCGGTCCGCCGGGAGGGCGTTTCGTTTTGGTTCACCCACCAAAAGGAAACGCCTTGAAATGAACCGTATCGACACCCTCGCCTCCCGCTCGAACGCCGACCACGACGGCCTCGGCTACCTGCGGCACGGTACCGGCCCCGAATGCGTGATGGTCCTGCACGACTGGCTCGGCGACCATACGAACTACGCGGCGCTGCTCCCGTATCTCGACGAATCGACATTCACGTACGTGTTCGTCGACCTGCGCGGCTACGGCGAATCCATCCACCTGCGCGGCACCTGCACCGTCGACGAGATCTCGGCCGACTGCCTCGCGCTCGCGGACCGTCTCGGCTGGCCGCGCTTTCACGTGATCGGCCATTCGATGACGGGCATGGCGACACAACGGCTCGCCGCCGATGCGCCCTCCCGCATCAAGAGCGCGATCGCCGTGTGCCCGGTGTCGGCCGCCGGCAACCGCCTGAACGACGACGCACGCGCGTTCTTCGCGAGCACGGCCGTCGATGACGATGCGTTTCGCCGGCTCATGCGATTCGTGACGGGTGGATTGTCGGCGCGCTGGGCCGACCTGAAACTGCGGCAGAACCGCGAGCGCGTGGCGCCGGCCTGCCGGCTCGCGTATCTCGACATGCTGACCGGAACGGATTTCGTCGACGATATCCGCGGGCTCGAGACGCGCTTCCTGGTGATCGTCGGCGACAAGGATCCGGGGCTCGACGAAGCGGCGATGCAGGCGACGTTCCTCGCGTGGCACCCGAACGCGCGGGTCGCGACGATACCGAATAGCGGGCATTACCCGATGCAGGAGTGCCCGCCGTATTTCGCGATGGTCATCGAGGATTTCCTGCGGGACGCGGCTGCCTGAGCGTTGACGCACGCGCGGCGGCCGGTGAAGGCGATGTGGGCCGCTGCGGCATGATGACGCCGCCGGCGGCCGGTAAACGGCAAGCAACGGGCCGTTCATCCGGTTCGTCCGGCCGTGGAGGCCGGACGGGATTCGATCGGCACGCGGTTGCGCGCCGATCGTTACCGCTTAACGACGCGGCCCGCCGGTGCGCTGCGGACGCGGCGAATTCGCGTCCTTGTGCCGGAAGTTGATGCGGCCCTTGGTGAGGTCATAGACCGACAGTTCCAGCGTCACGCGGTCGCCCGCGAGAATGCGGATGTGGTTCTTGCGCATGCGGCCGGACGCGTATGCGCCCACCACGACGCCGTTTTCCAGCGTGACACGGTATTTGCTGTCCGGCAGCACTTCGTCGACGATTCCGTCCAGTTCCAGCAGTTCTTCTTTTGCCAAACCAATTCCTCCAGACAAGGTAATTGACCGCAGCCGCGGCGATCTGCCCGGCGCCGTGTCCCGCAATGGGACGGCGGCCGGCAGGCTGCCGGGGATCGGTTCGTTCAGACGGGCCATGGGCCTGTCTTGCGATCGGAGCCCGGCGCGTTGCGGCGTTCAGGCGGTCGGTGGCGGCGGCGCATACGGCGCCGCGCAAGTCGGGACCGCGCCGGCAAGGCATGGCGGCGGTCTGCTCGGGTTGATGCGTTGAAGCGGTGATGCGCTGGCGAAGCGGCGGGCGCTTCGCGAGGGCGTTGCGTCGCACGCCGTACAGGCATGCGATGAGGGAGGCGACACGACCGATGCATCGTGAATGTCGCGATGCATCGGTCGTGCGCATCGGAAACGCGCCGGCTGCCGCCGAAGCGGCGCCGTGCGCGCCAATCCGTCCGGCGACGGCCACCGTTTGGCGGCCGCTGCCGATGCGGCTTACTGCGGCGTGATGTTCGACGCTTGCAGACCCTTCGGGCCGCGCTTCACTTCGAAGCTGACCTTCTGGCCTTCGGCCAGGGTCTTGAAGCCCGTGCCGCGAATTTCAGAGAAATGGGCGAACAGATCGTCGCCGCCGTTGTCCGGGGAGATGAAACCAAAGCCCTTGGTTTCGTTGAACCACTTGACGGTACCGGTATCCACAAATACTTCCTTAATACGAATAATTGAACATGCGCCCGCAACGGGCACAGAAAGACTCAAAAGAGGGAGAGACCAACGACCGCCGCACGGAGTGCGGCCAATGATGAGCAATCGAACTTCTTGAACACTTCGGCCATGGACACTACGCGGTAGCGGCCGTTTCGTCAAGTCATTTTGATGCGGCGCACAAGCACACCCGCCGCGTGCGCCTTGCGTGGCGGGTGTTGCCGGCCGACGGGACGCATTTCGATGCGCCCCCGCTTTCCGGCCGGCGGACGGCCGGCCGGTTCTTACCGCGGCTCGAACACGTGATGCAGCGCCGGCGGTGCATCGCCTTCGCGAATCCGCATCTCGAACGCCTTGCGCGCGACGCTCGTCGGCCGCACGTCCGCCACGTCGAGGTAGAACTGCGAATACCAGTCGCGCATCTGGTACAGCGGCCCGTCGCCCTCGCACAGCAGCGGGTTGTCGATCCGCGTCTTGCTGTGCCAGATGTCGACGTCCTCGTAGAACGCGCGCTGCGCTTCCTTCACGTACGCGTTCGCGATCTCCGTGTTCTGCTCGTCGGACAGCCCGGCCACCTTCTTCACGATCACGCCGTAGCGCAGCTCGAAGCTGTTCATGTCGATCGGCACGTGGCAGTTCAGCAGCACCGAGTGGATCGGCTGCCCGCCGCTCTGCCCCGTCATCTGCGTGATGTGCACGGCCGGCCCGAAATACGTCGACAGCGCGGTCAGGGCGTCGCCGCCGAGCTTCTCGCTGCGGCCGACCATCAGCTGCGTCGCCTTGTGGCCCTCGAACAGGTTCGCGAAATAGTCGATCGGCGCGCGGTGCACGGTCGCGAAGTGCGCGACGTCCGAGATGTTGTCGACCAGCTCGCGACAGTTGGCCTGGATCACCATCTTGTCGACGACCCAGCCCGACCATTCGTCGGAGAAGCACACGTCGAGGCGCGGAATCGCGACTTCGGGCGGCGGTGCGTTGCCTTCCGGGTCGTTCCAGACGAACAGCAGGTTGTTTTCCTCGCAGGTCGGCCATGCGCCGATGCGCGCCTTCGGCGGGATCCGCTTGCAGTACGGAATCGATGCGCACTGGCCTTCGCCGCTCCACGCCCAGCCGTGGAACGGGCACACGAGGTTGTCGCCCTGCACCGTGCCGAGGCTCAGGTCGGCGCCCATGTGCGGGCAGTACGCGTCGACGACGTTGACCTTGCCGGTCGAATCGGCGAACACGGCGAGCTTGCGGCCGAAGGCGTTCAGCGTGTGCGGCTTGCCGTCCTTGTAGTCGCGGGCGAGCCCGAGGCAGTGCCAGCCGCGCGCATAGCGCTGCGCGAGCGGCTGGGCTTCGATCTTGTAAGGGCGTGCGGACATGTGGGTTGACTCCTCTTGTGGACAACGCGCGGCGGCCGGCCGCGCGCAGGGGAAAATGGGGGCGCCGGTCAGCGCATCGGGTTGCCGGGTTCGAGCGCGGGCGACGGTTTCAGCGTTGCCGGAGCCGCCGGCGACGGCTGCGCATGCGCGTGCTGCACGCGGCGCTCGGCACGCTCGACGCCGAGCCACGCGGCGAGCGCGGGCAGCAGGAACACGGCGCCGAACAGGTTCACGAGGAACATGAACGCGAGCAGCACGCCCATGTCGACCTGAAACTTCAGCGCGGAAAACGCCCACGTGCCGACGCCGATGAACATCGTGACGGCCGTGAACAGCGCGGCCGTGCCGCGCTGGCGCATCGCGTCGGCGAACGCGTCCGGCAGCGTCGCGCCGTGGCGGAGGTCGTGCTGCAGGCGTTCGTACAGGTAGATCCCGTAGTCGACGCCCACGCCCACGCCGAGCGTGATCACCGGCAGCGTCGCGACCTTCAGCCCGATGCCGAGAAGCGCCATCACCGCATTGCACAGGATCGACACGAGCGTGAGCGGCACGATGATGCACAGCACCGCGCGCCACGAGCGGAACGTGACCGCGCAGAGCAGCGCGATCGCGCCGAAGATCGACAGCAGCATCGCGATCTCCGCGTCGCCGACCGCCTCGTTGGTCGCCGCCATCACGCCGACGTTGCCGCCCGCGAGCCGGAACGCGACGTTCGGCGTCGGGTTCTCGGCCGCGAAACGCTTGATCTCGTCGACGATGTGCGCGATGGTCGTGCCTTCGTGGTTCTTCGTGTAGATCAGGACCTGGATCGCCTTGCAGTTCGCGGTGTTCATCCCGTTGTCGGGGTCGAACGCGTTGGAGCCTTGCGTGAGCCCGTCGCTCGAGCGCGGCAGCGCGGCCCAGCGCGGGTTGCCTTCGTTGAACGCGGCGATGAACACCTTGCCCTGCGACGACACGCTCGTCACCGACTGCACGCCGGCCACGCCGCGCATGTTCATCTCGAACTGCTCGATCGCGCTCATCACCGGGTAATGCAGGCACGCGTCGTCGAAGCCGGTCGTCTCGACGATCACCGAGAGCACGTCCACGCCGATGTTGTACTGGTGCGTGATCGCCGCGTTGTCGATGTTGTAGCGCGAGTTCGCGCGCAGCTCCGGCGCGCCGGTGCCGATGTCGCCGATCTCCAGCTTGCGCGACTCGAGCGTGCCGTACGCGAGCAGCGCCAGCGCCACCGCGAACACGCCGAGCGCGGGCGCCGGCCGCGCGAATACCGCGAAGCGCGACCATCTTCCGCTCCCGCCGGCCGCCGCCGTGCGCTGCGCGCGTGCCAAGGTGCCGCGTTCGAGGCGCGTGTACGACAGCAGGATCGGCAGGAACACCTTGTTCGTCACGATCATCAGCAGCACGCCGAGGCACGCGGTAATGCCGAGCTCGCGCACGATGTCGATCCTGATCCGCATGATGACCATGAAGCCGAGCGCGTTGGTCAGCAGCGCGACCGTGCCCGGCACGAACAGCTTGCGGAACGCGTCGCGCGCGGCGTCGGCTGGCGACGCGCCGCGCACCAGCGCCTGCTTCCACGCGTTGGTCATCTGCACCGCGTGCGACACGCCGATCGAGAAGATCAGGAACGGCACGAGGATCGACATCGGGTCGATGCCGAGCCCGAGCAGCGGCAGCGCGCCGAGCAGCCACACGACCGGCAGCAGCGCGACGACGAGCGCCAGCACGGTAGTCTTCAGCGAGCGCGTGTAGGCAAACAGCAGCGCGGCCGTCACGAGGAATGCGAGCGCGAAGAACGCCATCACGCCCGCGATCCCGTTCTCGACGTCGCCCACCAGCTTCGCGAAACCGATGATGTTCACGTCGATGCCCTGCTTCGCATAACGCGCGCGGATTTCCTCGAGCTGGCGCGCGACCGCGCTGTAGTCGAGCCGCTTGCCGGTGGCCGGGTCGGTCTCGCGCAGTTCCGCGCGGATCAGCGCCGATTTCAGGTCATTGCCGACGAGGCGGCCGATCTGCCCCGAACGCGCGACGTTGCGGCGCACCTTCGCGAGATCGTCCGGGTTCGCGCTCGAGAACTGGCCGGGCACGACCACGTCGCCGCGAAAGCCGGCCTCGGTCACTTCCGTGTAGTGGACGTTCGGCGTGAACAGCGAGAACACGCGCGAGCGGTTCACGCCGGGGATGAAGAAGACGTCGTCGGTCGCGTGGCGCAGCGCGTCCATGAACGTCTGGTTGTAGATGTCGCCGTCGCCCTTCCAGCGCAGGCTCACGAGGATCGTGTTCGCGCCGGGGAACGCACCCGCATAGCGCTCGAACACCTGCATGTACGGGTGCTGCATCGGGATCATCTTGTTGAAGCCCGGATCGAGCTTCAGGCGCGTGGCCGACAAGCCGAGCGCGAGCGTCACCGCGACGCACAGCAGCATCAGCAGCTTGCGCCGGCGGATGATCGTGTCGGCGCAGCGCTCGACGAACGCGGCGAGACGCGACGCGGAAACGGCTTCAGGAGGACGTGACAGGTCGTTCATGGAATTCTCGGGTCGGGACGGACGATGCGAAACGAACGGAAGCTGGCGGTGCGGGCGGCCGGCGTCAGGACGGCGACGGCGTCGACGCAGGCGCGCCGGCCAGCGGCGCGACGCCGGCCTCGCCGCCGAGCAGCAGCGCGCCGTGGCCCATGTCGAGCACGGCCGCGAGGCTCTGCACGCCGCCGAGCTTGCGCACGTCGAAGGTCAGCCCGCCGTCGCGCGACGCGACGATCGCGCCGCCCTGGCCCACCAGCACGAGTTCGCCGTCGGCGAGCTGGGTCGCGCCGAAGTACGACACCGGCACGTGGCTGTCCACATGCGTCCAGGTCGCGCCGCGATCGGTGCTGCGCACCACGTTGCCGCGCATCCCGTATGCGACCCAGTCGCCGTTCGCGAGCATCAGCGCGCCGAACAGCGAACCGGCGTACGGCGACGGCAGCTTGTCCCACGTGGCGCCGTTGTCGGTCGAGCGCAGCAGCGTGCCGCTCTCGCCCGCGACCAGCAGGTTGCCGTGGCCGTCGCCGACGATCGCGTTGAGGTGACGGTCGCCGGCCGGCGTCTTCAGCGGCTGCCACGTGAGGCCCGCGTCGTCCGAGCGCAGCAGCTGGCCGAAGCTGCCGGCCGCGAACAGCGGGCCGCCCGCCGCGCCCCACACGGACAGCAGCGGATCGGAATGCGCATGGTCGATGTGCACTTCACGCCAGTGCATGCCGGCGTCGTCGCTGCGGACGATCCGGCCGTCGTGGCCGACCGCGATCCCGAGCGTCGGCGTGATGAAACGCACCTGCGTGAGCGTCGATGCCTGGTCGGGCGTGACCGACGCCGGCCGCCAGCGGGCGCCCGAATCGTCGCTCAGCAGGATCACGCCGCGTTCGCCGACCGCGACGATGCGCGCGCCGGCCCGGGCGAGCCCGTTGATCTGCAGCCGGTCCGCATGGATCGCGGTGACCGGGAACGCCGGCAGCGGGCGCGGCGAAAACGCGAACAGCGCGGCGCCGAGCACGAGCGCCGACATCGCGAGTCCGGGCAAGGTTCGTTTCATGGCTTGTCTCCTGTTTCTGCGTTCGACAGCCGTTGGCGCGTGCGCGCCGGCGACCGTCGCCTGCAAGTCTCCGGGCCGCCGGTCATGGCCGCGACCTCGAATCGTCGTTCGTGAATGGTTCGCCGCGTGCGCGGCGCGGCCCATCCGAGTGCCGCTACGTGCGCTACGTCCGCTACGTCCGAGACGTGCGCTACGTGCGCTATGCGCCGACCTCGAACAGCGCGGCGGCACCCATCCCGCCGCCGATGCACATCGTCACGACCGCGTGCCGTACGCCGCGCCGCGCGCCTTCGAGCAGTGCGTGCATCGTCATCCGCGTACCCGACATCCCGAACGGATGGCCGAGCGCGATCGCACCGCCGTCGACGTTCAGCCGGTCGTCGGGAATGCCGAGCGTGTCGCGGCAGTACAGCGCCTGGCACGCGAACGCCTCGTTCAGCTCCCACAGCCCGATGTCGCCGACGGTCATGCCGAAGCGCGCCAGCAGCTTCGGAATCGCAAACACCGGGCCGATGCCCATCTCGTCCGGCTCGCAGCCGGCCACCGCGAGGCCGCGGAACGCGCCGAGCGGCGTCAGCCCGCGGCGTAGCGCCTCGCTGCGCGACATCACGACCACGGCCGCCGCGCCGTCCGACAGCTGCGACGCATTGCCGGCCGTCACGAACTCGCCCTGCTCCACGGCCTTGCCGCCGCTCCACGACGGCTTCAGCCCCGCGAGCCGCTCGGCCGTCGTATCGGCGCGCACGCCTTCGTCGCGCGCCGCACGCAGATCCTCGTGGCCGGCCGGGTTGCCTTCCTTGTCGAACAGCGCGCGCCGCACGTCGAGCGGCGCGATTTCCGCATCGAAGCGGCCGGCCGCCTGGGCGTCGGCCGTGCGCTGGTGGCTCTGCAGCGCGAATTCATCCTGCGCCGCACGCGAGATCCCGTAGCGGCGCGACACGATCTCGGCCGTCTCCATCATCGCCATGTACGCGGCCGGCTGGTGGTCGAGCACGGCCTGCGAACGCGCGCGATATGCGTTCTTGTGCTTGTTCTGCGTGAGCGAGATCGACTCGACGCCGCCCGCGACGACGATCCGCGCATCGCCCGCGCCAATGCTGCGCGCGGCGCTCGCGATCGACATCAGGCCCGACGAGCACATGCGGTCGATCGCCATGCCGGGCACCGATGCCGGCAGCCCGGCCGCCGCCGCCGACAGGCGGCCGATGTTGTAGCCCTGCGTGCCCTGCTGCGCGGCGCAGCCGATCAGCACGTCGTCGACGTCGGCCGGCGCGACGCCCGCGCGCTCGAGCGCAGTACGCACCACGTGGCCGCCCAGCGCGGGCGCCTCGGTGTCGTTGAACATGCCGCGAAACGCCTTGCCGATCGGCGTGCGTGCGACGGAAACGATGACTGCGTCTTCCATGAGCTGGCTCTCTGAATCTAGAAGTAGTAACGGCTGATCGTGTCGGCCACGCAGCCGGGTTTCGCTTCGCCTTCGATCTCGACGGTCACGCGAATCCATGCCTGCACGCCGCCGTCGAGCGGCTCGACGCGCAGCAGCTCGCCGACGCCGCGCACGCGCGCGCCGACCTTCACCGGCGCGGGGAAACGGATCCTGTCGCAGCCGTAGTTGACGCCGAGCCGCGCGCCGTCGATGCGCACGATCTGCGGCAGGAAATGATTGACGAGCGACAGCGTCAGGTAGCCGTGCGCGATGCACGCACCGAACGGGCCGTCCTTCGCGCGCACCGGGTCGACGTGCACCCACTGGTGATCGCCGGTCGCGTCGGCAAAGCCGTCGATGCGGATCTGGTCGATCGCGAGCCACGCGCTCGCGCCGAGCGTGTCGCCGACGGCCGCCGCGAGTTCGCCGGGATGCGCGAACACGCGGGGCGTCGCGCGCACGGGGTCGAGGGTCGTGCTCATCATGCGTGCTGGCTGCTGACCGACAGCACTTCGCCCGTCATGTACGACGCGTAATCGCTTGCAAGGAACACCATCACGTTCGCGACCTCCCAGACTTCGGCGGCGCGCCCGAAGGCTTCGCGCGACGCCAGTTGATTCAGCAGGTCGGCCGGGGCCGACTTCTTCAGAAAATCGTGCATCGCGATGCTCGGCGCGACCGCGTTGATGCGCACGCCGTACGGCGACGCCTCGAGCGCCGCGCAGCGCGTGAGCGCCATCACGCCCGCTTTCGCCGCCGCGTAGTGCGCCTGTTCCGCCTGCGCGCGCCAGCCGAGCACCGATGCGTTGTTGACGATCGCGCCGCGGCCGCGGGCCTGCATGTGCGGCAGCATCGCGCGCGTCATCCGGAACGTCCCGGTGAGGCTAATGTCGATCACCCGCGACCATTCGGCATCGTCCATATCGACGATGCGGGTCGCCCCGCCGAGCCCCGCGTTGTTGATCAGCACGTCGACGCCGTCGAGCTTGTCCTGGGCCTCCGCGACCAGCGCCTGCACGTCGGCCTCCACCGCGACGTTGCACAGGCGGCCATAGACCTGTTGCAGCCCCGTTTCGGCGCGCAGTGTCTGAACCGCCTGTTCGAGGCGCTTTTCGTGGATGTCGGAGATGAACAGCGCGCGGCAGCCTTCCTCCGCGCAGCGGCGCGCGGCCGCGAAGCCGATGCCGGCGCCGGCGGCGGCCGTGATCAGCACCGATTTGCCGGCGAGCAGCTGGTGGCCCGGCACGTAGGCCGGCGCTTTCTGGATCTGGGGTTCGGTCATGCTGTGCCTCGTGGTTCCCTGGGCATGCCGAGCCCGCGCTCGGCCATGATGTTGAGCTGGATTTCGTTGGTACCCGCGTAGATCGTGTCCGCACGGGAGAACAGGAATACGCGCTGCAGATGGGTGAGCTTCTCGTCGGCCGGATCGATCACGTTCGCGCGAGGCCCGAGCGCATCCATCGCAAGCTGGCCGAGGTCGCGGTGCCAGTTCGACCAGAAATACTTGTAGATCAGTGCCTCGCGGCGCAGCGGCGCGGTGCCACCGCCATCGGCGTCGTCGGCGCCGGACAGCATGCGCAGCGCGTTGTAGCGCATCACGCGCAGCCCGGCCCACGCGCGGCCGATCCGCTGCCGCAGCACCGGGTCGCGGTCCGCGCCCGATTCGCGCGCGGCGTCGATCACCCATTCGAGTTCGCGGACGAACTGCATCTGCTGGCCGAGCGTCGACATCCCGCGTTCGAAACCGAGCAGCGTCATCGCGATCCGCCAGCCGTCGCCGGGCGCGCCGACGAGGTCGCGTGCTTCCGCGCGCGCGCCGTCGAAGAACACCTCGTTGAATTCCGCACCGCCGTTGAGCTGCCTGATCGGCCGGATCTCGATGCCCGGCTGGTCGAGCGGCATCAGCAGGAACGACAGCCCCTTGTTGCCCTTCGACGCGGGATCGGTGCGCGCGAGCACGAAGATCCAGTCGGAATCGTGTGCGAGCGACGTCCAGACTTTCTGGCCGTGGACGCGCCACGTACCGTCCGCATCCTGTTCGGCACGCGTGCGCACGTTGGCCAGGTCGGAACCCGCGCCCGGCTCGGAGTAGCCCTGGCACCAGAACTGCGTGCCGGCAAGAATGCCGGGCAGAAAGCGCGCGCGCTGGTCGTCGGTGCCGCAGGCGACGAGCGTCGGCCCGAGCAGCCCTTCGCCGATGTGGCCCATCCTTCCCGGGCCTCCGGCGCGCGCGTATTCCTCGTGGAAGATCACCTGTTCGGCCACCGAGAAGCCTCGCCCGCCGGCGGCGGTCGGCCAGCCGAGGCCGGTCCAGCCGCCCTGCGCGAGTTCCCGCTCCCATGCCTTGCGCAGGTCGGGAAACGCTTCCTCGTCGCCGGGGCCGCCGCGGTATTTCAGGCACGCGAATTCGCCGGTCAGGTGCGACTGCACCCAGTCGGCCACTTCGTGCCGCAATTGCTGTTCGCGCGTTTCGCTGTTCATTGAAGGGCTCCTGCGCGTGCGGCGGACGGGCGGGATGCGGCTGCAGCCGGTGGCTCGAACGCTTCGCCACGCTGCGATGCGCCGCCTTCGATCGCATGGCATGCGATCCATTCGAGCAGTTGCGGCGTGCTGCCGAACTGCGCGCCCGACGCCTGCGCGCGCTTGAAGTAGAGATGCGGGTCGTATTCCCACGTAAAGCCGACGCCGCCGTGCAACTGGATCGCTTCCTGGGCGCAGAACGCGTACGCGTCGTTCGCGGCGGATTTCGCCGCGGCGATGTCGGCACGCAATGCGTTGCCCGGCGCCACGCTGCCGGCTTCCGCGTCCCATGCGTGCGCGGCGCCGAGCACGGCCGAGCGCGCCGATTCGATCAGCACCATCATCTGCGCGCAACGGTGCTTGACGACCTGGAACGACGCGATCGCGCGGCCGAACTGCACGCGCTGGCTCGTGTAGTCGAGCGTCAGGTCGAGGCATTGCTGTGCGCCGCCGAGTTGTTCGGCGGCCAGCGCGAGCGCCGCGAACCATGCGGCGCGTTCGAGCACCTGCGCCGCGTCGCGGCCCGCAATCAGCGTGTCGCGGCTCACGCGCACGTCGTCGAGCGCAATCCGTGCGAGCGGCCTCGTCGCGTCGAGCGTGTCGAGCGGCGTCACCGCAACGCCGGCCGCGCCGGTGGTCATGTCGATCGCGAACAGGCCGACCGACTGCCCTTCGTTCGCGATCCGCGCCGGAACCAGCAGCAGGTCGGCGCGCGCACCGTCGAGCACTTGTGCTGCGACGCCGGACAATGCGAAGCCGGCCGCGGTTTCTTCCGCGATGAACGGAAGCAGTCGCGCACTGGACGGTTCGTCGAACGAGTCGCCGAAAGATGCGCCGAACGCATTGGCACCCGGCCGGCCATATGGCCGGCCGACCCGCGCGCCACCCGGCTCGCCGAATAGCCAGTCGAACGGCAGCGCCAGCGTCGCGCTGCACGCGCCTTCGGCGATCTTCGCGAGCCAGCCGGTCGCCAGCGACGTGTCGCAGCCGCCCAGCGCGGTCGCCGCGAGGCACGCGGTCGAAAAATACGGCACGCACGCGATGCGCCGGCCCAGCTGTTCCATCAGCACCGTCTGCTCGACCGCGCCGAGCCCGAGCCCGCCCGCCGCCTCCGGCAGCGCGAGCGCGTTCCAGCCGAGTTCGCCTGCTAGTGCAGCCCACAGCGCATCGTCGCGGCCGGCCGATTGCTCGAGTGCGCGGCGCACGTCGGCGGACGCGCTGCGTTCGGCGAGCACGTCGGCGGCCGCGTCGCGGATCATCGCCTGTTCGTCGGTGAGCGCCAGATCCATGCTCAGCTCCCGTACACGCGCTGCGCGGGCCGCGCGTCGGCGAGCAGCCGCGCGACCGCCGGGCCGACCTCGGCCGCCGCCCAGCGCGCGCCGCGGTCGACGCTCGGGCCCGTGCGCCAGCCTTCCGCGACCGCGATCATCCCGCCCGCGACCTCGAACACCTGGCCCGTCACGTCGGCCGACAGCGCGCTGCCGAGCCACACGACGAGCGGCGCGACGTTGGCCGGGTCGAAATAGTCGAAGCCGCCGTCCTCGGGCTTCTTCATCATGTCGGCGAACACGCCTTCGGTCATCGACGTGCGCGCGGCCGGCGCGAGCGCGTTCACGCGCACGCCGTAGCGCTGCAGCTCGGCCGCCTGCATCAGCGTGAGCGCGGCAATGCCGGCCTTCGCCGCGCCGTAGTTCGACTGGCCGATCGAGCCTTGCAGCCCGGCGCCCGAACTCGTGTTGACGATCCGCGCGTCGACCGCGTGGCCGGCCTTCGCCGCGTCGCGCCACACACGCGCCAGCACGCTCGACAGGCAGAAGTGGCCACGCAGATGCACGCGCATCACGTCGTCCCAGTCGGTTTCGGTCATGCTCGTGAACATCTTGTCGCGGCAGATGCCCGCGTTGTTGACGAGCACGTGCACATCGCCGAACGCTTCGCGGGCCGCGTCGACGATCCGCTGCGCCGTTTCGACGCGCGTGATGTCGTCCGCATTCGCAAGCGCGTTGCCGCCGCGTCGTGCGATCTCGTCGCACACGGCCTGCGCGGCCTCGTGCCGGATGTCGTTGACGACGACCGCCGCGCCTTCGGCCGCGAATGCGAGCGCATATTCGCGCCCGAGCCCGCCGCCCGCGCCGGTGATGATGACGGTGCGTCCGTTACAGATTCCCATGCTGGTGCCTCTTGGATCGTGAGATCGTGAAAGTGACGCGCTCACAGGCGCTCGATGATCGTGACGTTCGCGAGGCCGCCGCCTTCGCACATCGTCTGCAATCCGTAACGGCCGCCGGTGCGTTCCAGTTCGTGCAGCAGCGTCGTCATCAGCCGCGCGCCGGTCGCTCCGAGCGGATGACCGAGCGCGATGCCGCCGCCGTTCGGGTTGGTCCTTTCATGCGGGAAACGCGTATCGGCCAGCCACGCCTGCGCGACCGACGCGAACGCCTCGTTCATCTCGACGACGTCGATCTGCGACCAGTCGAGCCCGCTCTTCTTCAACGCGGCCTTCGTCGCCGGGATCGGCGCGGTCAGCATCCACAGCGGATCGTCGCCCAGCACGCTCAGGTGATGGATGCGCGCGCGCGGCGTGAGGCCGTAGCGCTTCAACGCGTCCTCCGACACGATCAGCAACGCGGCGGCCGCGTCGCAGGTCTGGCTCGCGACGGCGGCCGTCAGCGAGCCGCCCGGTGTCAGCGGCTCGAGCGTCGCCATCTTTTCCAGCGACGTGTCGGGGCGCGGCGTCTCGTCGTGCAGCACGCCTTCGAGCGGCACGATTTCCCGCTTGAAATGCCCGGCCTCGATCGCGGCGACCGCACGGCGATGGCTTTCGAGCGCATAGCGCTCCATTGCGTCGCGCGACAGGTTCCAGTGATCGGCGATCCGCTGCGCGGCGACGAACTGCGACACCGGCGCATCGCCGAAGCGCGCGCGCCAGCCGGTGCTGCCCGAGAACGGGTCGTCGAAGCCGAGCGGCGCCGCGCAGGTCATCGCGGACGAGATCGGGATCTGCGTCATCGTCTGCACACCGCCCGCGACCACCACGTCCTGCACGCCGCTCATCACGGCCTGTGCGGCGAAATGCACGGCCTGCTGCGACGAGCCGCACTGGCGGTCGATCGTCACGCCCGGCACCTGCAGCGGCAACCCGGCCGCGAGCCAGCAGGTGCGCGCGATGTTGCCCGCGAGCGGGCCGATCGTGTCGACGCAGCCGAACACCACGTCGTCGTATTCGTCGGCGGGAATCGCGTTGCGCTCGACGAGCGTCTTCAGCACGAAGCCGCCGAGGTCGGCCGCATGCACGTGCGCGAGCCCGCCCTTGCGGCGGCCGGTCGGCGTGCGCAGCGCGTCGACGATATAGGCTTGTCTCATCAGTTGGATTCCTCGAGGTCGAAGGTCTGCGCGGGGCCGATCGGCAACGCGTCGCCGAGGATCGCGTCGGCCACGCGGGCCTTGTGGAACGCGTTGTCGCCCCAGCTGCCGGAAAGCGCCCAGATGCGCTTCATGAAGATCTGCAGGTCGAGCTCCCACGTGTAGCCGATCGCCCCGTGCACCTGCATCGAGTGACGCGCGGCGAGCTGCGCGGCCGACGTCGCCGCGAGCTTCGCGTGGGACACGAACACCGCGCGCTGCGGGTGATCGTCGGCGATCGCCTGCGCTGCGCGCGCGACCACCGGCCGCGCGAACTCGTAGCGGATCGCGACGTCGGCAAGCAGATGCTTGAGCGCCTGGTACGACCCGATCGCCTTGCCGAACTGCTTGCGCTGCGCGCTGTAGTCGATCGCGACGTCGAGCACGCGCTGCGTGAGGCCGAGCAGTTGCGCGGCAACCGCGAACGCGCCGTGGTCGAGCGCACGGTCCAGCAGCGGCGCGGCTTCGTCCGCACTTGCGATGCGCGTGGCCGCCGACGGCTCCCAGTCGAGCGTGAACAGCCGCCGCGACGGGTCGACGCTGTCCACCGCGCGCCACGCGCACTGCGCGGGATCGACGCGGTGCAGCTCGCCACGGTGCTCGCACAGGAGCGTCTGCGCGACGTGCACGTCGGCCGCATACGGGTTCGCCGGATGCACGAGCGCGACGCGCGCGCGCCCTTCGGCGATGTCGCGCAGCAGCGCGTCGCGCCAGTCGCTCGCCGGCAGCCGCGCAAGCACGCCGGCCGAGACGAGCGCCGTGTCGAGCAGCGGCTCGGGGCTGCCGAAGTAACCGTAGGTCTGCGCGAGCAGCGCCCATTCCGCTTCGCTCAGGCCGAGGCCGCCGTGCGCCTCGGGCACCGACACGGCGGTCAGCCCCTGCGACGCGAACAGCGCCCACAGGTCGTCCGAACGCCCGGTCGGCGTGGCCCAGAGCTCGCGGATCAGCTCGGGCGTCATCTCGGTCATCAGCAGGCGCTTCACGCTGTCCGCGAGCGCTTCCTGGTCTTCATCGAATACGAAATCCATACGATGTCCGTTCAGTGAGGGTGGCGCCGGCGCCGTCATGCGCGCGGCATGCCGAGCATCCGTTCGGCGACGATGTTGCGCTGGATCTCGTTGGTGCCCGCGTAGATCGTGCCGGCCTGCGCGAACAGGAAGCCGTCGAGCCAGTGGCCGAGCGTCGCGTGCTGCGCGGCCGTCTGCGGGGCGACCTCGCCGTGCGCGCCGAGAATGTCGAGCGCGGTCTGGTGCATGCGCAGGTCGAGCTCCGACCAGAACACCTTGTTGGTGCTCGACTCCGCGCCGATATGGCCGCCCTTCAGCAACCGGCTCGCAGTCGCGTAGGTCGACAGCGCATACGCCTGTGCATCCATCCACGCCTGCACCACGCGCTCGCGCAGCGTCGGATCGCGATCCGCGCTGTCGCGATGGGCGAGATACAGGTCGCGCAGTGCCTGCGCGGTGCGCTGGAAGCGCGCGGGCGAACGCAGCATCAACCCGCGCTCGAAGCCGGCCGTCGCCATCGCGACCTGCCAGCCCGCGCCTTCGGCCGCGAGCCGGTTCCCGACCGGCACGCGCACGTCGTCGAAGAAGATTTCCGCGAAGCCCGTCTGCCCGTTCAGCTGGCGGATCGGCCGCACCGTGATGCCCGGCGCGGACAGCGGCACCATCAGGAACGTGAGCCCGTGGTGGCGTGACGATTCCGGGTCGCTGCGGAACAGCCCGAACAGCCAGTCGGCCCACACCGCGCGCGTCGACCAGATCTTCTGGCCGTTCAACACGTATTCGTCGCCAATCCGGGCGGCCGTCGTGCGAATCGCGGCCATGTCGGAACCTGCATTCGGCTCCGACCAGCCCTGTGCCCATACGTGCTCGCCGGCCGCCATCGCGGGCAGGAAACGCGCCTTCTGCTCCGCAGTGCCGAAATCCATCAGCGTCGGGCCGAGCAGGAAGATGCCGTTCTGGTTCACGCGCATCGGCGCGTCGGCACGCCAGTACTCTTCCTCGAAGATCAGCCACTCGATCAGGTCGCAGCCGCGTCCGCCCAGCTCGCGCGGCCACGTGACCATGCTCCAGCGGCCCGAGTGCAGCGTGCGCTCCCATTCGCGGTGCGCGGCGAAGCCTTCCTCGGTGTCGAAGCTCGGCAGCCGCTCGCGCGGCACGTGCGCGGCGAGCCATTCGCGGATCTCCGCGCGAAACGCCTGTTGCTGCGGCGTGTAGGTCAGGTTCATGCGCGTGCCTCCTCGGCGGCGGCCTGCGCATCGAAACGCGCGTCGCGCTTCTCGACGAACGCGGCGCGCGCTTCGGTCGAATCGTTCGTCATGTACGCCTGCAGCGTGAAGCCCTGCTCCCAGCGGTACTTGTCCTCGAGATCGCCGTCCTCGACGCCGTTCAGCGCCTCCTTCGCGAGCCGCACCATCGCCGGGCTCTTCTCCGCGATCTTGCGGGCGAGCGCGAGCGCCGCGTCGCGCAGCGTGTCGCGCGTCACGACCTGCTCGACCGCACCGAGCCGGTACGCTTCGGCCGCATCGATCATCTCGCCGGTGAAATACATCGCGCGTACCTTCTGCACGCCGAACAGCCGCTGCAGGTGCGCACCGCCGCCCATCGCGCCACGGTCGATCTCGGGCACGCCGAAGCGCGCGCAGTCGGCCGCAACGACGATGTCCGCCGCGCCGCAGATGCCGATCCCGCCGCCGAGCACGAAACCGTGCACGGCCGCGATCACCGGCTTCGGGTTGCGGTGCACCGCGCGGAACGTCTCGTAATTGCCCGCGTTGACCGCCACGATCCGCTCCGGATGCGCGGCCAGCTCCTTGATGTCGACGCCCGCGCAGAAGCCGCGCCCCTCGCCGCGCACGACGACCACGCGGACCTCGTCGTCCTCGCCGAGCGCATCGAGCGCGCGGGAGAGCGCATGCCAGCCCTGCGCGTCGAGCGCGTTCACGGGCGGATGGGCGATCACCAGCTCGGCGATGCCGTCGGCGCGATCGATCCGGAACGGCATCGCGCCGGCCGGTTGGTTGGATCCTGTCATCTCCATTGCCTCCCTGTGATGTTGTTCATGCGGCCTGCGCTGCCGCCGTGCCGCGCAGCGCGGCCAGTGCGTCGAGTCGCTCGCCGGCTTCCGCGACGATCCGGGCGATCAGCGCGTCGCACGGTTCGATCGCGCCGATCATCGCGGCCGCCTGGCCGCTCGGCAGCACGCCTTCATCGGGGCGGCCCTCGACGATCGCGCGCTGGATCAGGAACGGCGCGTTCGCCGCCATCAGCGTCTGGCTCGCCGTGTAGTCGTGCGAGCGCAGCGCCTTGATCGCGAGACCGAGCATGTCGCCCGTGCTCAGGCCGTTCTGGCGGCGCCATGCGTCGGCCGTCTTCAGCGCGAACAGCGTGCGGCGCAGCGGGCCGAAGCGCTCGAGCTTCAGCAGGTACGGGTTGTCGATCATCCGTTGCGGCAGCCCGTCGAGCGCATCCGACACGCGGATGCGCGCCGGGTCGCCGACCGCGACGTAGCGTTCGAGCGTCTCGCGCGGCACCGGCGATTCGGCGCTCATCAGGAAGCGCGTGCCCATCGCGATGCCGGCCGCGCCATACGCGAGCGCGGCAGCCAGCCCGCGCCCGTCGAAGAACCCGCCGGCCGCGACCACCGGCACCCGCACCGCGTCGAGCACCTTCGGCAGCAGCAGCGTGGTCGGCACCGAGCCCGTGTGGCCGCCGCCTTCAGCGCCCTGCACCGTCACGATGTCCGCGCCGAGCTCGACCGCCTTCACCGCATGCTTCGGTGCGCCGACGGTCGGCATGCAGACGATGCCGGCGTCCTTGAAGCGGCGGATCGTCTTTGCATCCGGCCCGCGGCCGTAGCTCACCGCGCGCAGCCGGTGCCGAATGGCCAGCTCGACGACCTGCTGCGCGTTCTTCTGGAACATGTGGAAATTGATGCCGAACGGCTTGTCCGTCAGCGACTTCACTTTCAGGATCTCGGCCTCGACCTGCTCGGGTTCGAGCGTCGCGCCGGCCAGGAAGCCGAAGCCCCCGGCGTTGGCGGTCGCCGCGACGAGCCGCGCGTCGGCCACCCAGCCCATCGCGGTCTGCACGATCGGATAACGGCAGCCGAGCAGCTCGCACAAAGGCGTGTGCAGCCGGCTTTGAAGCGTCGTACTCATGCGGCCGCTCCGTTGACGGCGACCGGTGCGGACGCGTCGCCGCGATCAACGCCGTTCGGCTGACGCTGCGAACTGGCCATGCTGCGCGCGTCGTAGCCGCCGAGACGGTCGCCGCTCACGAGCTCGTTGTGCGCATGCGCGAAGTGATGCCACGCGAACGCCGCATCCATCGCCGCGCGCTTGCCCTGCAGTTCCTCGACGTGATTCAGTGCCTGCTTGGTCAGCGCGAGCCCGAGGCGCGGCATCGTCGCGACCTTCGCGGCGATCGCATAGGTCGCGTCGTGCAGCCGTTCGCGCGGCACGACGCGGTTGACCATCCCCATCTGGTACGCACGCTCGGCCGGCATCCGTTCGCCGAGGAACAGGAATTCCTTCGCGATGCGCGGGTTCAGTTCGTACGCATGCGCGAAATACTCGACGCCCGGAATCCCCATTCGCACGACCGGATCGGCAAAAAACGCATCCTCGGACGCGACGATCAGGTCGCACACCCACGCGAGCATCAGCCCGCCCGCGATGCATGCGCCCTGCACCATCGCGATCGTCGGCTTCGGCAGGTCGCGCCAGCGCCGGCACATCCCGAGGTAGACCTCCTGCTCGCGTGCATAGAGGAATTCGCCGCCGTCCTTGTCGACGTGGTCGTACCACAGCGATGCGCGATCGAACGACTCGTGGATGTCGCGGCCCGGCGTGCCGATATCGTGGCCCGCCGAGAAATGCTTGCCGGCGCCCGCGAGCACGATCGCCTTCACCGCGTCGTCGTGCGCCGCGCGCCGGAACGCCGCGTCGAGCGCATACGTCATCTTCGAGTTCTGCGCGTTGTGATACTCGGGGCGGTTCATCGTGATCGTCGCGACGCCGCCGTCGACCGCGTAGTCGACGACACCGTCGCCGAACGTCATCTGGGTCGCTTCCATGTGGGGCCTCATCCCCGGCGCGGCGCCGGATTGTTGCGCACGATCGTCGCGCGCAGGTTGTGCGGATCGAGCGCGCGCACGATGCGCAGGTCGTCCGCGTTCGGCGCGGCCGTCGTGCCGAGCTCCGGATGCGCGATCAACGGGAAGCCCGTCGCGTCCTGCACCTCGTCGAAGCTCACGCCCGGGTGCAGCGAGCGCACGCGGATCGCGTGGTCGGGGCCGCCGAAATCCATCACGCACAGGTCGGTGACGATGCTGCGCAGGTCGACGAAGGTCTTCATCCCGGGCAGCCGGCGCGCCGGGTTGTGGCCGACGGTGCACACCATGTCGACTTCGCCTTCGACGAACGTGCGCTTGCCGTGGCCGCTGACGAAGAACGAGTTCGCGTGGTTCGTCGTGTTGCCGGGGAAGCCGCGCGCGCCGAGCAGCTGGGTTTTCGGGCGCGCGTAGTCGTCGCCGAGCCACGAGATGTTGGCCTGGCCGAAACGGTCGATCTGCGTCGGCATCACGAGCGCATGGCGGCGGCCGTGCCACAGGCAGTCGAACACGCGTTCGTAGGTCATCCAGCCGCTCGCCTTCACGCGGTAGCCGTCGGGGCGCGGGCCGAGCGGCACCGGCTCCTCGACGAGATACGCTTCGCCGTCGGTCAGCATCAGCCCGTTGTTGTACGCAAGCCGCGCGAGGCCGGCCGCGAGCCGCGGGCCCGTGCCGATGCCGGTCGCCAGCACTTCGCCGTCGTCGCGCCAGAGTCGCGCGGACGCGACGATCATCAGTTCCGCGAGGGAATGGTCGAGAGATTCGCTCACAGGCGCTCCTTTACAGAATCGGCAACGGCAGCGTCGTCACGTGCGACAGCCCGCCGACGCCTTCGAGGTACTGGCGTTCGTCCTGGCCGACCACGTCGCGCAGGTACGCCGCCGTCTTCGCATCGTCTTCCGCGCTGGCGCAGTACGCGCGCAGGTGCGGCAGGTCCCAGCCGTAGGCCGGCCCGCACGACGTCGGGTGTGCGCCGCCCGGCGCGTGCACGACGCCGGTGACGAGCGAGCGCTCGAACGGATTGCGTTTCGCTGCGTCGAGGTCTTCGCTCGCGAGCGACGCGTCGACCGTTTCCGCCGACACGTAACAACGCTGCGCGGCACGTGCCATCCACGCGTCGAAGAACGGATCGGGGCCGTCGATACGCGTGTTGCCCATCCGGTCGGCCGCGTTCACGTGCAGCAGCGCGACGTCGAGGCCGATCGCCGGCATCGCGAGCAGCGTTTCGCCGTCGTCGTACGGCGACTGCACCGTGCGCAGTTGCGGCGCGTGATCGAGCAGCGCGGTGCCGAGCCCGGCACGCGTCGGCAGGAACGGCAACCGGGCGGCGGCCGCGCGCAGGCCGAGCTGCAGCATCCCTTCGTCGAGTTCCAGCACGTCGATGCGGCCCTGTTCACGCGCACGGCGGAATTGCGGTTCGAGCGGGATCACGTCGAGCGACACGAAGCCGAACACCACCTTGCGTACCTTGCCGGCCGCGCACAGCAGCCCGACATCGACGCCGCCGTACGCGACGATCGTCAGATCCTTCAGGTTCGAGCGCGCGATTTCGCGCACCAGCGCCATCGGCTTGCGCCGCGGCCCCCATCCGCCGATGCCGATCGTCATGCCGTCGGCGAGTTGCGCGACCACGTCGCGCGCGGACATCGTCTTGTCGAGAGGTTTCATCGTCATCGTGCTGGCTTACCGGTATCCGATGCTGAAATCGTGGCCCCACTGGCTCACCTTGGTGGCCTCGAACACCGCGTGCTTCGACCAGTCGACCGTGAGGCCGCCGAAGCCGTATTCGAGATCGAAGCCGCCGGGGGTCTTCATGTAGAAAGAGATCATCTGGTCGTTGCAGTGACGGCCGAGCGTCGCGGACATCTTCACGTCGTGCGCGGCGACGCGGTCGAGCGCGCGGCCGACTTCGTCCATCGAGTCGACTTCGGCCATCACGTGCACGCAGCCCGACGGCACGGCCATCTCGAACAGCGCGAGGCTGTGATGGCGCGCGTTGCGGCAGTGCATGAAGTGGATGCGCTTTTCGGGTTCGGCGGGATCGGGCGTGAATTTCACGCGATAGATGTCGGACAGCTCGAAGCCGAGCACGCCGCGCACGAACGCATCGGTCGCGTCGAACTGCGGCGCGGGCAGCACTGCGTGGCCGAGCCCCATGTCGCCGGTGACGAAGTGCGCAACACCCAGCGGCGACACGAAACGGCGGAAATCGCAGCGCGCGCCCCAGTACAGCTCGTGGCGGTTGCCGGACGGGTCGGTGCACCACGCCATCGCCTGCACGCGGCGCAGCGCGGCTTCGGCGGGCGTCGCGCGGATCGGCTCGACGCCGGCCCGCTGCAGCACCGCAAGCGCGGCGTCGAACGCGGCGCCGTCGCGCAGTTCCCAGCCCGACGCGAAATAGCGGTCGGTCGAGCCGGGGACGATCACGTAGCGGAAATCGCGCTCGTCCATCTTCAGGTACAACGCACCGTCGGGCGCGTCGAGCGCCTGCATGCCCAGCACGTCTTCCGCGTAGCGGCGCCACGCATCGACGCGCGTCGCCTCGACGACGACATAGCCAAGCGCACGGACATCGATCATGTCGGCCTCCTCCTGGTTCAGAATCCGTTGTTCGTGAAAGGATTCTGGCCGGTCGGGGGTGGTGTTACATCGTCTGTTGGGACGAGAGGCGGCGGGGAATCGGAGCGGCGCAGACGCGCGCGGCAGCCCGGCGGAACGGGCCATGCATGCGGAAGGAGAGGGGAAGCCGGTACAGGGTGCCGCGACGCGGCAACCCGGATCAGTCGAACGGGTTCAGCAACCTGACGCCGGTGCGGGCGAAATCCGCGACGTTGCGCGTAACCACGGTGAGATCGTTGATCAGCGCGGTGGCCGCGATCAGCTTGTCGAGTTCGTGCGTCGGATCGGGCACGCGCAAATGCCCCCACGTCTGGCTGATCTCGATGTCGACCGGCAGGATGTTCGGTGCATAGCCGGCCAGGATCATTGCCACCCAGGCCTCGAGCGCCGACGCCTGGGGGTGATCGCCGCGATGACGGATCAGGTCGACGCCGCGGCGAAGTTCAGCAACTGTCACGACGGACAGGTAAAGCGGGCTGGCGTCCGCCGCGGCCTGCCGGAAGAACGCCCGCACGCCACGGTTGGTTCGCTTGCCCTTCCTGATTTCACTGATGACGTTGGTATCAATCAAATACACGCCTGGCCTCGCCGGAATCCTGAATACGTTGAAAATCCGCGTCTTCGCCGACATCGGGCATGCTCATCAGCACTTGCGCAAATGTCTTTCGCTTCGGCCTGCCGAGCGCATCGGCCAGAATGGCCCGATGTTCGGCCTCGGCACTCCGGCCATTTGCCGCAGCCCGCTCACGCAGGCTCTGAACGATATTGTCATCCACGTTACGTACCAGTAGATTTGCCATGGTTCCCTCCATCCAGATTGATATCAATGATAGCGCCATGACCGGGAATTGCAATCATTGCTATCATCGCCAGCAACGGAAGGAGGACGGTGGTCGGCGTCAGCGAACGGCAACGAACCGCATGCCCCCTTTCGGCATGCGCCGCTCGCCAGACACGTCGAACTGCTGTTTGAAAGGTAAGCCGGATCGGAACGGCAGGAAAGACGGCCGATCGGCTATTCACGGCTGAACGGCCTGCGCGGGCGCGCGCCGGTCGATGCGGGACGGATGCATTCACCGACTCCGCGCGCGGTGCTCGCGAGGGTCGTCGGCCCTCGCGTGCCGACATCCGTTGGCCCGGCCTGATCGGCGATGCCGGCCATTCCCCGCCCGGCACACGCAACGACGCCCCGCCGCTCAGAACCGATACGAAATCCCGATCTGCAACACCGGATACCACCGGTAGCGCGACATCACCTGCCGCAGCGAATCCAGCCCGCTCGCGGCCAGGATCTGGCTCTTCGCGGGCCCGGCCGCGGCCGCCAGTTCCGGCGACAGCGTGTACGAGCATTTCGGTATCCCGTACGCAACGCCGAGATCGGCGACGAATCCCAGCCCTTTCGACGCCGGCCGGTGCCCGTAGCCGATCCCGAAGTACGGCATCACGGTCGGATAGCGCGCTTCGGCCACCGCGTACATCCCCGGCATCGCCGGATAACGCTTGCCGCCGAACACATAAGTGCCATTGGTCGGCACCGATACGCCGCGAAGCTCGTCGTCGTTGAAGCGTAGCCCGAGCGTCGCGCGGAAGCCGCTGCCTCGCCACGGAAAGATGTCCGCGTACAAGCCGCCCTGGCGCAGCTTCAGGTCGTCCTGATAGCGATTGCCGGCCACCGTGAAGTCATGCGAAAGATCGATCGCATTGAAATCCGCATGCGCACCGAGCATCGAATTGAAGCTCACGGCCGCGCCGATGCCGACGCCCTGCGTGCCGCCCTGCAGGTAGATTTCCTGCGCATGCGCACTCGCGGCGAACACCACCGCGACGAATGCCCATTGGTTCACTGTCGTTTTCACGGGCGCCTCCCCCGACATGTGCCGGGCGCGCCTCGCCAACGCATGCGGCCAGCGCCGTCATGCGTGATGCGAACCCCGGCACGACACCTCGCAAGCACGCTTGCTGTTCGACGGATCGGGAACACGTTGCCCATGCGCATGACCGATACGACATGCGCGGCAGGTACGCCGCGACAGGCGACGCCCGCGGCCCGATCCGATTCCCCGTTTGTTTCGATGTCGTTGCATGCCGCCGACGCGTTCGTCGTTCTCGCGAAATTCGTTTGCGCCAGCGGCACCGGGTCAACCGCAAGGCACGTGCCATGCGGCGCGAATCGAAGCGGGAAAAGCGTGTCCGCGTCGCACGGGCGGCGACGCGGGGCGCAATGGTGGGGAAATGTTTCAGGAACGTATCCGTATCCGGCGCGCCGGGCCGAAAGGCGCGATTGGCGGAATTGCGCGTCGATCGCGCAACGCCTGCGGAACGAGGCCGGACGGCCGTCAGCGCACGCGCGTCGCCATGACGATCAATCGTGTGCAGAGGAATACGTCGGAAAAGCGTTGCAAAAGTGTGACCTTTGGGCGGGCGCACGCGATGCCGATGTGCGATCGTGCGTGACGAGGCAGGGTGAATACCGATGCGTGCGCATCCATCTGTCCGTGTCCGGCACGGATGCGATACGCGAGCCGATCGGTATATCGGCCTGCGTCGTCGATGATTTTCGGAAGGGTTGGCGCGCGCGATATCCGCGCGCAAAACTACCGACCGTTCAGATACGGTTGTCCGAATGAATTTGCCGCTTCGGCATGCCGCTACAACCCATACCCACCGGAAACATTCAACTGCTGCCCGGTAATGTACCCAGCCCGATCCGACGCCAGGAACACCGCCGCCCGCCCGACATCGTGCGCCTTCCCCCAGCGCTTGAGCGCGAGCATCTTCTGCGTCTCGTCGATCCACGCCTGGTCGAACTGCCCCTGTTCGAGCAGCACCGGAAACATCCCGGCCTCGATCACGCCGACCAGGATCGAATTCGCGCGAATGTCGTAGCGCCCTTCTTCGCGCGCCAGCCCTTTCACCAGCGCCTCGTTCGCCGCCTTCGGTGCGACCGACAGCCCGTCGCGGTCGGGCCAGCGCAGATGCCCGGCCGACCCGAGCGTCACGAACGATCCGCCGCCCGACGCACGGAAGTGCGGCAGCGCGGCCTTCGCCGCCACGAAGAAGCCGATCGTCTCGACATCGATCGCGCGGCGCCAGTCGTCGTGCGTCATGTCGCCGATATGACGCTGGTTCACGAACGGCCCGGCCGCCCAGACCACCGTGTGCACGCGGCCATGCGCGCCGATCGCGGCCGCGAGCGCGGCGTCGACCTGTGCGGGATCGGTCACGTCCGCGCAGTGCGTGGTGGCCGCGACACCCTCGCCTCGAATGTCGCGCGCGACCCGCTCGGCCACGTCGGCCTTGCTGCGGTAGCCCACCGCGACCGGCACGCCGGCCCGCGCGAACTCGAGCGCGACACCCTGCCCGATCCCGCCGCTGCCGCCGAACACCAGCACCGCACCCTGCGGAAACCCGTTGTCGTTCATGCGTTCATCCCGTTCGTGTACGGCGGCGGCGTTCAGGCCGCCGCCTCGGTCCCCGCCCGCAGGCGGTACTTCAGCACCTTCCCGGCTGCACTCGTCGGCAGTTGCCCGACGAACGTGAAATAGCGCGGCACCTTGTAGTTCGCCATGTTGCGACGCGCCCAGTCGTTCAGTTCGTCGGCGTCGGCATGCGCGCCCGGCCGCAGCACGACATACGCGTGCCCGACCTCGCCGAGCCGCGTATCGGGCACGCCGACCAGCGCGACCTGCGCAATCGCCGGATGCGCGGCGAGCAGCCGCTCGATCTCGGCCGGATAGCA
Organism: Burkholderia sp. COPS; assembly: GCF_019425585.1. NCBI lineage: Bacteria > Pseudomonadati > Pseudomonadota > Betaproteobacteria > Burkholderiales > Burkholderiaceae > Burkholderia > Burkholderia sp. COPS. The sequence continues at coordinate 95,684 of NZ_WIXR01000021.1, forward strand.
GTTGAAGCCGCCGACGATGAACATGTCCTTGATGCGGTCGGTGATCTTCAGGTTGCCGTTCGCATCGACGCAGCCGAGATCGCCCGTATGCAGCCAGCCATCGGGATCGACGGTTTCGCGCGTCGCGTCCGGCTGGTTGAAATAGCCGCGCATCACGTTGTAGCCGCGCACCCAGATCTCGCCGGTCTCATTTGGCCCGAGCGGCGTGCCGCCCGGCCCCGCGATACGTAATTCGACATCCGGCATCGGCCGGCCGGACGTACAGGCGACCGTCTGCGCATCGTCGCCTTGACGGCACAGCGTCGCGAAGCCGCACGATTCGGTCAGCCCGTAGCCGGTCAGCACCGTCTCGAAGCCGAGCTCGGCGCGCATCCGTTCGATCAGGCTCGGGGCGATCGCCGCCGCGCCCGTGACCGCGATCCGCAGCGACGACAGGTCGTGCGTCGCCCGATCGGGCGCGTCGAGCAGCGCGTAGTACAGCGTCGGCGGGCCGGGCAGCACCGATATGCGGTCGACGGCAACGCGCCGCAGCACGTCGGCCGGCTGGAACACGAGATGCGGCAGCACGGTCGCACCGCTCGACAGCGCGGCGAGCCAGCCCGCCTTGTAGCCGAACGTGTGGAAGAACGGATTGACGATCAGGTAGCGGTCGTCAGGACGCACGCCGGCGATCGCCGCCCATGCCTGCGCGGCGCGCAGGTTCTGGCCGTGCGCGGTTATCACGCCCTTCGGGCGGCCCGTCGTGCCGGACGTGAACATCAGGTCCATCACGGTGTCGGGCGTCACTTGTGCCTCGCGTTCGCGCACCGCGTCCAGCGGCACCTCGGCGCCGCGCGCGAGGAACGCGTTCCAGGTCTCGTCATGCGCGCCGCGCGGCGGTTCGCCATCGAACACGACGACACGTTCGAGCGTCGCGGGGCGGTGCGGCGCGAGCATCGCCGGATAGGATTCGCCGAGGAACGTGCCGCAGCAGAACAGCAGCCGCGCGCCGCCGTCGTGCAGGATGCCGCCCACCTCCATCCCCTTCATCCGCGTGTTGACCGGCACGAGAATCGCGCCGACGGTGTGGATCGCCAGCGCCGCGACGATCCATTGCGGCAGGTTCGGCGCCCATACCGCGATGCGGTCGCCGGCCTCGATGCCGCTCGCGAGCAGCGCGCGAGCTGCGTCGAGGCGGGCCGTGTCGAGTTCCGCGTAGGTCAGCCGGCCGTGCTCCGACTCGATCGCCGGATGCGCGCCGTGGCGCGCGGCTGCCCGCGCGATCAGCGCGGGCGTGGTCAGGATTTCGTTGTCCATCGTCATAGATCAGGGTGGCCGTGCGCGCCGCCGGCGCGCGTCGGCTCAGTCGGGAAACACCACGCGCAGTGCATCGCTCGCGGGCCGTGCGCAACAGGCGAGCGTCCAGCCGGCCGCGATCTCGTCGTCGTCGAGCACGTGGTTGCTGTCGAGCGCGACCTCGCCGCGCTCGATCCGGCACATGCACGCGCCGCATTGCCCCATCCGGCAGGAATTCGGCGCCGGCACACCCGCGCGCAGCATCGCGTCGAGCAGCGTTTCGCCGGGCGCGCTGTCGAACGCGAACGCGTCGCCGTCGAGCACCGTCTCGATCGCCGCACCGTCGCCGGGCGACGAGGTTGCCGCCGTAGTCGCTGTAGTCGCGGCCTGCGCCGGTGCATCGGGCAACGACGCGAACCGCTCGACATGCACGCGCGCACGCGGCAGCCCGAGGCCGAGCATCGCGGCCAGCGCGTTCTCCATGAACAGCGCGGGCCCGCAGATGAACGTCTCCTGCCGGCTGAACGGCCGCGCGAGTTCCTCGAGATGGCGCTGCTGCGGAATGCCCTGCACGCTGTCGAGCCAGTGGATCACGCGCACGCGCCCGGGATGGCGCTGCGCGAGCTGCTGAAGTTCGTCGCGGAAAATCACCGAGCGCTCTTCGCGGTTCGCGTAGATCAGCGTCAGCATCCCGCGCCCGTGCACGAGCGCCGATTTCAGGATCGACAGCACGGGCGTGATGCCGCTGCCGCCCGCGAACAGCAGCAGGTCGCCGTCGAGTGCGCGCGGCGTGAACACGCCGGCCGGCGGCAGCACCTCGAGCGTGTCGCCCGCCTGGACTCGGTCGCACAGCCAGTTCGACGCCCGGCCGTCGCGCACGCGCTTGACGGTGATCTTCGGCGCGGCGTCGATGCCGGGCGCGCTCGACAGCGAATAGCAGCGCGCAACGGCCGCGTCCGCGCACGGCACGTTCAGCGTCAGGAACTGCCCGGGCCGGTACGCGAATGCGTCGCGCAACGCGGCCGGCACGTCGAACACGAACGAGCACGCGTCGTCGCTTTCGGCAATCACTTCGGCGACGGTCAGCCGATGGAAGCGCGAATCGCTCATCGCCGGCTCCTCACGTCACGCGGCCGCACGGGCCACCGGCGCGCCGGGCGTCGTGTAGGCGCCGTCGAGATAGACGAGCGGATCGACGTCACCGCACATCAGCACTTCGCGAATGCGCCCGATGAACACCGTATGCGTGCCGTATTCGAAGCGGCCGTCCTGCTCGCATACGAGGCTCGCCTGCGAATCGCGCAGATAGGGCACGCCGTGCGGCGACGTGTGCCAGTCGCCGGTCGTGAAGCGCGCTTCGCCCTTCAGCCGGCCGCTGCAGTCGATCGCGATGCCTTCGTGGCGGGCCGACAGCACGTTCACGCAGAACGGGGCGCCCGCATCGAGCGGCGGATACAGCGACGCGGTGCGGTTGATGCAGATCAGCAGCGAAGGCGGATCGGTCGACAGCGAGTCGACCGCCGTCGCGGACATCGAGTAGCGCCGGCCGTCGTGCGCGCTGCTGATGACCGTGACGGAGCGCGCGAGGCGGCGCATCGCGAGCAGCATGTCGGTGCGCAGCGGATGGGGGGTGAGATCGCTCATCTTTGGACTCCGTCAAGTTCAGTCGTGGATGGCCGGGCCGGCTGGCCGCCGGCGTCGGCCGCGTGCGCGGCCAGGTGATCGGCGGCGATGAAACCGAAGGTCATCGCCGGGCCGAGCGTCGAGCCCGCACCGGGGTAGCTCGCGCCCATCATCGACGCGCTGGTGTTGCCGATCGCGTAAAGGCCGGCGATCGGCTCGCCGTCGGCGCGCAGCACGCGGGCCAGCGCGTCGGTGACGAGCCCGCCCTTCGTGCCGATGTCGCCCGCGTCGATCCGCACCGCGTAGAACGGCGCCTGGTCGACCGGCCCGAGGCACGGGTTCGGCTCGTTCCGCGGATCGCCGTAGTACGTGTCGAACGCGTTGTCGCCCTTGCCGAACGCCTCGTCGATTCCGGTCGCCGCGTAGCGCGCCATGTCGCGCAGCGTGTCGTGCAGCCCGGCCGCGTCGACGCCGATGCGCGCGGCCAGCGCGTCGATCGTGTCGGCCTTCACGAGCACGTCGCGAAACGCCGCCGGAATCCGCGCATCGGGCATCATCGACGCCGGCATGATCGGCCCGCACGGATACTTGCGCCGAAACCGCGCGTCGAACACCATCCATGCAGGCACGCTCGCACCGGTGCGCGCATGGTCGCGATACATCGCCGGCACGAATTCGGAATACGGCGCGGCTTCGTTGACGAAGCGCTTGCCGAGGCTGTTGACGATCACGCAGCCCGGCAGGTTGCGCTCGACGAACAGCGCGCGCTGTTTCTCCTCGCCGGCGACCCCGACCGTCGGTGCGCCCCACACGTGCTCCATCAGCGCCAGCGCGGCGCCGAGCCGATGGCCTTCGGCGATCGCATCGCCGGTGTTGGCAGGCGGCGTCGCGCTCCACTGCGCCTGCGTCGGTTGCGGCAGGTAGCGTTCGCGCATCGGCTGGTTACGCTCGAAACCGCCCGCGCCGAGGATCACGCCGCGTCGCGCGGCGATCGTCACGGGCTGCCCGAAACGCTGCGCGCGCACGCCCGTCACGCGGCCGTCCACGTCGAGCAGGTCGCGCATCGGCGTGTCGAGCCACACCGGCACGTTGCGCTCGAGCAGCGCGCGGCGCAGCCCGCCGATCAGCGCGTTGCCGAGCGTCAGGCGCCGGTCGCGCCGCGTGCGGCGGCGCATCCCGATATCGAGCCAGTAACGGCCGAACTGTGCGATCGCGAGCTTCATGAAGCCGGGCCCGCGCGAGAACAGCGTGTGCGCTTCCTTCGACGTCACCGCCACGCGCCCGCCGATCAGCGTGCCGGGCGACGGCGGCCGCAGCCGGTCGAGCTCGTCGCCGAGCAGCGCGCCGTCGAACGGCAGCGGATCGAGCGCGCGATAACCCGGCATCGCGCCCGGCACCTTCTGGAAATAGTCCGCGTACTTCGGCAGCGACTGGTAGCGCACGGGGGTCTTCGATTCGAGGTAGCGCAGCATCTCCGGCGCGCGGTCGAGATACGTGTCGAGCTTCTCGGGCGTCGACGCGCCGGCCACGCAGGCTTCGATGTAGCCGCGCGCGGCCTCGCGCGAATCGGTCGCGCCCAGCTCGGCGATATGGTGGTTGCACGGCACCCAGATCCCGCCGCCCGACACGGCCGACGTGCCGCCGTACAGCGCCGTCTTCTCGATCACGACGACGGACAGGCCGCGGTCGGCCGCGCGGCACGCGGCGAGCAGCGCGCCCGCGCCCGAACCGACGACCACCACGTCGAACACGTATTGCTGTGCTTGCGGGTCGTTCATCGCGTCTCCGTCAGATGAAGAAGTCGGTGTTCTCGCGGCCGAGCATCACGGCGCCGAGGTTCTGGCCGAAACGGTCGACGTTGTTCGCGTAATGCGCGCGGGCCGCATGCAGGTCGAGGAAGCGGCGCACCAGCGGATTGCGGTGATAGATGCCGTTGCCGCCCGCGTAGCGCAGCAGCGCGTTCGCCGCCTGCGCGCAGCGCTCGGCGACCTGCGCGGACTGGTAGCGGAAATGCACGCGGCGCTCGATCGACACGGCCGGACCGCCCGTCACCGACGCCATCAGTTCCGCGAAATTGCGCCTGAGCAGCACCTTCATCTCGTCGATCGCGACGGCCGCGTTCGCGCACGCGTTCTGCGCGCCCGGATCGTCGGTCGTCTTCGCGCCGCTGTTGGCCGACACGCGCGTGGCCGCATAACCGATGAAATCGTCGAGCGCGCCCTGCAGCGCGCCGATGCACGACGTGCACACGGCGCGCACGAAGATCTGCGCGAACGGCAGCCTGAACAGCGGCGCGTCGTTGACGGCCAGGCCCGGGCTCGTGCCCATCATCCCGTCGATGGCCTTGTGCGTGCGGTACGCGGGCACGAACACGTCGTCGACGACGATGTCGTGGCTGCCCGTCGCGCGCAGGCCGAGCACGTCCCAGTCCTGCTCGATCCGGTAGTCGGATTTCGGCAGCAGGAAGGTGCGGTATTCGGGCGGTTGGCCAGCCTCGGCTGGCGGAACCAGCGCGCCGAGGAACACCCATTCGCACAGTTCGCTGCCGCTCGAGAACTTCCAGTGGCCCGACAGGCGAAAGCCTCCGTCGACCGGCGTGACGCGGCCGACCGGCATGTAGGTCGACGCGATCAGCGTCGCCGGGTCGTTGCCCCACACGTCCTGCTGCGCGCGCTCGTCGAACAGCGCGAGCTGCCAGTTGTGCACGCCGACGACGCCGTACACCCACGCGGTCGACATGCAGCCGCGCGCGAGTGCCATCTGGATGTCGAAGAAGGCCTGCGGATCGAGCTCGTAGCCGCCGTAGCGCTTCGGCTGCAGCACCTTGAAGAAGCCGGCGGCCTGCATGTCGGCGATCGTCTCGGCCGGGATGCGGCCCTGCGCTTCCGCCTGCGCGGCGCGGCCGGCCAGCGTCGGCGCCAGCGCCTCGGCCCGGGCGACCAGCGTGGCGGCCAATGCGTTCGAATCGTTGTCGCGATGCACGAATGTCTCCTGTGGAACGGAGGCTGCGCCGCGGCGCCCGCCCCGCTCTCGTTCATGGTTGTTCTGCGCGGCCTGGCCGCGGGCGATGCTCGCCACCACCGATGGTCGGCTTCGCGCGACCGCGCCGCATCGTCCGACCGGACGGGACGACGGGCGCGGCCCGCCCCGCCTTACGCGCAGGCCCGCTCCTTCTCCTTGTTGAAGAACGGGATCACGTGCTCGCCGATATTGCGGATCGTCTCCATCTGCGCTTCGTGCGGCACCGTGCCCATCTGGCACAGGAACAGCACTTCGTCGACGCCGGCTTCCTGCAGGCGGCCGACATAGCCGATGCAGTCGTCCACCGTGCCGTACGCGTGGTTCGGGTTCATCATCGCGAGCGCCGGATCGGCGAAGTTCACGACGACTTCCTCCGACGCGAAGCGCGAGCGGATCACCATCTCGCCGGTGTCGGCCTGCACGAGGTCGTCGCCCCACTTCGCCGGGTCCGGACGCTCGCCGCCCGTGTACCAGTACGCGAGCGATTCCATGAAGTAGCGCTGGCCGCGGATGCCGATCTTGCGGGCGGCCTGGCCGTCGGCCATCACGACCGTCGGGCACAGCGCCGCGAGGTGCTGGGTCGGGCGGAAACCGACCTGGTCTTCCGGCTTGCGGTTCGCCCACGCTTCGCGATACACGGCGTTCTTCTTCGCGACTTCATCGGGGCCGCCGAAACCGAGCACCAGCGCACCCATCCCGCGCTGGCCGGCGCGCAGCAGCGCGTCGGTGTTGGTGCACGCGAGGTACATCGGCGGGTGCGGATCCTGGAACGGCTTCGGGTGAATCGGACGCTTCGGGATCTTGATGTACTTGCCGTCGTGCTCGATCTCGTCCTGCACGAACATCTTCGGCACGAGGTACATCGATTCGTCGATCATCGGCTGCAGCTCGTTGAGGTCGTAGCCGAACGCGCCTGCTTCCTGCTGGCTCCCGCCCTTGCCGACACCGAAATGCACGCGGCCGCCCGACAGGATGTCGAGCAGCGCGACGCGCTCGGCGACCTTGATCGGGTGGTTCATCGCGGGCGGCAGGCATACGACGCCGTGGCCGAGGCCGATGCGCGTCGTGCGGCCGGCCAGGTACGCAAGGAAGGTTTCCGGCGCGCTCATGTGCGCATAGTTGGTCAGCGACGTGTGCTCGACGCACCAGATCGTGTCGAAGCCGACCTGCTCGGCGAGCAGCGCCTGTTCGACCGTCTCCTTGAACACCCGGTGGTCGCCCTCGCGCGATGCGTCGGTGGTCTGGGCTTCGTAGATGAGGGAAAACTTCATTGCGTGCGTCTCCATGTATGTTGGACGAGTCGGGGTCGCGCAGCCCGCCCGCACGATACGGACGAATAGCGACGGTCCACGGATGGGAGTGTCGGCGCGCGGCCGGGCGCGGGCATCGTCTGTTCGGAGTATCGGCACGCGTGCGGGGACAGAGGGGTTTCACGGTCATCCGATCGGACTGCGTGAGCGCGCGAACGGCGCGCTAGCATCGAACGGCGGCACGTTGCACGCCGCCCACATCAAGACAAGGGAGATCCGGGATGAAGGTTTCGATGCTGCTGTATCCCGTCGACGACATCGACACGGCGCTGCCGCTGTTCGTCGACGGGCTGGGCCTGAACGTGAAGTTCCGCGACGGCGATCGTTATTGCGCGCTCGACGGCGGCCCGCTGACGATCGCGCTGGTCGCGGGTGACGAGCAGATCGTCGAGCGCGCGGCGCTCACGCTGCGCGTCGACGAGGACGACGACCTGTATGCGGCGATGGCGCGGGTCGTGAAGGCCGGCGCGTCGGTGCGCGTGCCCGTGCAGGCCGGGCCGCACGAATACCGCGCGGTGCTGGAGGACAAGAACGGCGCGCTGCTGGTGATTTCGCAGAAGCGGGCCGCATGACGGTCGCATGATGGCCGCGTGACGGAGCACATCACATCGCGTTGCGCGGGCGCCGGAACCGGGCGCGTCGCGCGTGGCGAGCCCGTTACGCGTTCGCGCCCGGCGTGCTCAGGTCGCTCGCTTCCAGCAATTCGAGCAGCGTGCGCGCCGGCTGGCTGAGCCGCTTCGCTGCCAGTGCGATGAATTCGATGTCGGGCAGCACGGGCAGCGCGCCGCCGTTGACCAGCGGCGCCAGCCCGCCCGTCGACAAATAGTGCGACGTCGCGGTCAAGCCGAGCCCCGCGCGCGCGGCCGCGATGCAGCCCGGCTGGCTGCTGCTCGAGCACACGACTTCCCAGCCGATGCCCTTCTCGGCGAGCGCGTTCAGGACGATCGCGCGCGTCACGCTCGGCTCGGCGACCAGCACGAGCGGCAGCGGCCGCTCCGGATCGACGACGGTGCCGGGCCGCGCGACCCACTCGAGCCGCGTGCGCAGGAGCGGCGTGCCGCGCCGCTCGCCGAGCCGCCGCTTGCCGATCATCAGGTCGAGCGCCCCCGCGTCCAGCCCTTCGTAGAGCCGGCTCGTCATGCCGGTGGTGATCTCCAGCGCGACGTCCGGGTGCGCGGCGCGAAACCCGGCCAGCACGTCCGGCAACGCGACGAGCGCGAGATCGTCCGGCGCGCCGAGCCGCACCAGGCCCTGCAGCCTCGGCTTGCGGAATTGCGATTCCGCGCGGTTCAGCGCCTGCAGGATCACGTTCGCATGCACGAGCAGCGCCTCGCCATCGGCCGTCATCGCGATCGAATGGGTGTCGCGCACGAACAGACGCCGCCCGACGCTTTCCTCGAGACGACGGATGTGTTCGCTGACGCTCGACTGGTTGAGCCCGAGCTGCCGGCCCGCTTCGGTGAAGCTGCGGCAGTTCGTGACGGTCGCGAACGTCTTGAGCCAGACGGGATTGAGCATCCCGCATTGTCATCGTTGTTTCCGATGACAGTCAACGTCATCAGGCAGCTTCCCGATGACCGCCGGAATCGGTACCATCGTGCGCTTGAAGACCGGCTGGCGCCGTGCCGACGCGCCGCCCGCGCCGGCCTTTGCACCATCGAATTCGCCATGTCCCGGGAACCCACACACTCCGCGCTGCTCTGGATCGTCGCCGCTGCGTTCTTCATGCAGTCGCTCGACACGACGATCGTCAACACCGCCCTGCCTTCGATCGCGCAAAGCCTGCACGCGTCGCCGCTCGCGATGCAGCCCGTCGTGGTCGTCTATACGCTGACGATGGCGATGCTCACGCCGGCGTCCGGCTGGCTGGCCGACCGGTTCGGCACGCGCCGCGTGTTCTCGATTGCCATTCTCGTGTTCGTGCTCGCATCGATCGCCTGCGCGGCGTCGCATACGCTCGGCCAGCTCGTCGCCGCGCGCGCGCTGCAGGGCATCGGCGGCTCGATGCTGCTGCCGATCGGGCGGCTCGCCGTGCTGCGCCGCGTGCCGGGCGAACAGTACGTCGCGGCGATCGCGTTCGTGTCGACCGCAGGCCAGCTCGGCCCGATCGTCGGGCCGACGCTCGGCGGCTGGCTCACGCAGGCGATTTCGTGGCACTGGGTGTTCATCGTCAACGTGCCGGTCGGTGTGGTCGGCTTCCTCACCGTGCAGCGCTACCTGCCGCACGACCAGGCGACACAACCGCCGCCCTTCGATTTCGTCGGCTGTGCGCTGCTGTCGGTCGCGATGATCGCGCTGTCGCTCGCGATCGACCCGCCGATGCCCGCGCATCGCGCCGCATGGGCGGCCGGGCTCGCGGCGCTCGGGCTGGCGAGCGCGCTCGCGTACCTGCCGTATGCGCGGCGCCGCGCGCAGCCGCTGTTCCGGCTCGGGCTGTTCCGCGAGCCGAATTTCGGTTCGGGGCTGCTCGGCAACCTGCTGTGCCGGATCGGCACGAGCTCGGTGCCGTTCATGCTGCCGCTGCTGATGCAGGTGCAGCTCGGCTATACGCCGCTGCAATCGGGGCTGATGATGCTGCCGGCCGCGATCGCAGGGGTCATCGCGAAACGCTGGATCGCGCCGCTCGTGAAGCGCTTCGGCTATGCGACGTTCCTGGTCGTGAATACGGGGATCGTCGGGTGCGCGATCGCGGGGTTCGCGCTGGTGTCGGTGCGGCCCGCGCCGCTACTGGAAAGCGCGCTGCTGATCGTGTTCGGCACCGCGAACTCGATGCAGTTCGCGGCGATGAACGGCGTGACGCTCAAGGGGTTGTCGCATGCCGACGCCGGCAGCGGCAACAGCCTGTTCACGATGATGCAGATGCTGGCGATGGGGCTCGGCGTGTCGATCGGCGGCGGCCTCGTCAGCCTGTTTGGCGCCCGTCTGGGCTCGATGGCGCACGGATTCATGCTGTCGTTCGCGTGCATGGGTGGGGTGACGCTGCTGTCGTCCGTCGTGTTCCGGCGGATCGACACGGTCGCGCCAGCGGCCGGTGCCGCAGCGCGCCCGTCCGCGTGAGCGCGGCCGTCAGTTCACCTGACGGCGCCCGACGACGCGCTTGAGCACCCAGCGAATCGACGAGCCGTCGGCCGGCGGCTGAGCCACGCGGTATTCGTCGATTTCGAGCGTGTACAGGTATCCGGGCTGGTACGCGAAGCCTTCGATGCCCGCGTACCACAGGCTCCATGGCTCGTTCGGGCTGTTTCGCACCTGCAGGCACTCCATCGGCGCGACGCCCGTGCATCGCGCGGATTGCGGCGCGACCTGGACGGTTCTGGTCACCGGCTTGCCGTCGTCGGCCGGGCGCACCGCGTTCGGCGCCGTGGCGACCGCGTCGGTCTGGCATCCGGCGACGAGCGTGCTGCCGGCAATGACGGCCGCGCCGAGCAGCGTTCTGGATTGGCGAATCATCTGATGTTCCTCAGGGAGCGTTGGCGGGCCGATTAGAAACCCTCGCCGCAAGAAAGTTCACAAACACCTTACAGAAATCGGGCCGCCACCTTCATTCGTGGGACGCCGCGCGCGCGCCGGTACGTTACCGTGATCCGGTTCAGCCGCGCGCATCACCGCCAGCGGCTCGCACGTGCACGCCGGGCGGCGACGCGGCCTGTTCAGCCCTGCCGGCCCGGTGCCCGCAACAGGAGACAACCCGGATGTCCACGGCGCCCGCGGCCCCGCCGTCGTATCTCGCCCAGCACGGGCCTGCGCAAGCCCAGCACGGGCCTGCGCAAGCCCGACGGAATCGAGTGCGGTTTCCGCGTGTGCCACGGCGGCAACGCCCGTTCGACGAGCACCGGCCGCCCGGAAAACCGCGACGACAACGCGCAACGCACACCAGCCATGCCGATGGCGCGGCGCGGCGAGTCACCGCCACATCGCGAAAACGATGACGCGGCTGTGCGCGCCCGCCGCGCGCTTCATTGCCCGTCTGGCAATCGCCGTCGACGGCGGGTTCATCGTGTGATGATCGTGTACCATCGACGCTTCCCGACTGGCTTGATCGCGCCGCGTTCGTCCGCCCGCCTCCACGCGTACGATCCGCTCAGCGCACCCCGCTTCGCATGACCTCACCCGTTCCGTCCGACACCGCGCTGCGCCCGCTGCCGATCGATGCGCTGACCGTGCCGGCCGCGCTCGATGGACGCACGGGCACCAACCGCTCGACCGGCACGCATCCGCAGATTGCCGCGACCAACGACCTCGACGCGGTGCGCGCCTGGCTCGCGCGCTTCGTCGACACACCGACCACGTTCCAGAACTACCGCAAGGAAGCCGAGCGCCTGCTGCTGTGGGCCCTGATCGCGTGCGGCAAGCCGCTGTCGTCGCTCACGCACGAAGATCTGATCGTCTACCGGCAGTTCCTGCTCGCGCCCGCGCCGGCCGAGCTGTGGTGCGCGAACGGCGGACGCAAGCATCCGCGCGACGATCCGCGCTGGCGGCCGTTCTACGGGCCGCTGTCGGCGGCCAGCCAGCGGCAGGCGCTGGTGATCCTGAACGTGATGTTCTCGTGGCTCGTGCAGGCCGGTTACCTGGCCGGCAATCCGCTCGCGTTGTCGCGCCAGCGGCAACGCCGGCCCGCACCGCGCGTCACGCGCCATCTCGCGCAACCGCTGTGGCAGTCGGTCAAGGAAGCGATCGCCGCGATGCCGCGCGACGACGCGCGGGCGAGCTTCCATGCGGACCGCGCGCGGTGGCTGTTCACGCTGCTGTATCTCGGCGGGCTGCGCATCACCGAAGCGGCCGACACGACGATGGGCCAGTTCTTCTGCCGGCGCGACGCGGACGGGCGCGACCGCTGGTGGCTCGACGTGACGGGCAAAGGCGGCCGGCAGCGGCTCGTGCCGGCGACCGACGAAATGATGACCGAGCTGTCGCGCTACCGGCGCGCGCACGGCCTGCCCGCGTTGCCGTCCGACGGCGAGCCCACGCCGCTCGTGCTGCCGGTCGGCCAGGCGCACAAGCCGCTCACGCGCGCGGCGCTGCACCGGATCGTGAAGCAGGTGTTCCGGCAAGCGGCCGACCGGCTGCGTGCGAACGGCGAAGCCGGCGAGCAGCAGGCACGCGTGCTCGAACAGGCATCCGCGCACTGGCTGCGCCACAGCGCGGGCTCGCACATGGCCGACGGCCGCGTCGACCTGCGACTCGTGCGCGACAACCTCGGCCACGTGTCGCTCACGACGACGAGCCAGTACCTGCATGCGGACGACGACTGGCGGCATCGCGAGACGGAGGAGAAGCACCGGATCGGATGGTAGGCGCGCACCGGCCTGGCGGCTCCCGGCTCGCACGCCACGCCGGCGCTCAGTGATCGAGTTCGAGCCCGCCCAGGCCGTTGTTGCTGCGGCATTTCGCGCGGTCGCTTTTCGCCGGCACGTCGATCTGGCCGCACAGCACGTCGATGCGCTTGCGGTAGCTGTCGATCAGGCACTGCGTCGTCGTGCAGCGGTTACGCGTCTTCAGCCACGCCCTCTGCGTCGCCATGAACTGCTCGTACTCGGGCGGATCCTCGACCGGATAGTTGCTGAAGTCGTAGAGCATGTGCTGGAAATCCGCGTTGAGCGCATCGTCGAGACGCGACAACGTCGGATTGGTGCAGATTTCACGCTCCACGAACGTGGACGCCTTCGTGCAGTTGAACGACGCGGCGTGCGCGCCGGTCATGCCGGCGACGACGGCCAGCGCAACGAGCCATGCTTTCATGTGGGTGCCGTAACGAAGAAACCGGCGGCCGCGGATCGGCTCGCCGTGGCGGACGAACGGGAATGCGCGTCGCCGGATGCCCGTCGCCGGTTGCCCGTCGCCACGATCCGGCAGCTTAGGGCAACGCGCATCGCAGTTCAATACGCAGCGCCGCTTCCCCGCACCCTCGCCGCACGCCGCGCGGCACGTCACGCCCGATCAGTACACGCCCACCCAGTGCCCGGGCACCCACGCCCAGTGATTGCCGGCCCACCGGTAATGCCCCTTCGCCCAGCGATAGCCCGGCGCGGGCATCGGCGGCGGCACCTCGACGACCGGCGCCGGCTGCGGCGGCCGCACGGGCTCGACCACGCAGGCGGACATCAACGTCGCACTGGCCGCTACCAGCACGGTGAGCGAAACGGAGCGGATCTTCATCATCTTGCATTCTCCCTTTTGTGTCGTGAATGAATCGGCGCGGAAGCGGCAACCCGGTGCATCACGCCGTGCCGCGAATCAGCCCGCTCATCGGCCGCATCGCGCCGCTTTCGGCGAACAGCGCGGACGCGGTGCGGTGCGGATCGAGCCGCAGGCTTTCGGCGGCGGCGCCCGAGATCAGCGCGTCGAGCGACGCGGTCGGCTTCAGGTCACGCCCTTCGTACAGGTCGCCGGGCCGCAAACCCGGCCAGTCGGCGATCACGCGGCCGCCCGCGACCGCGCCGCCCGCGAGCATCGCGACCGACGCCTGCCCGTGATCGGTGCCGCCCGTGCCGTTCGCGGCGGCCGTGCGGCCGAACTCGGTCGCCACCAGCACCGTGGTCTGCTGCCATGCGGGCCCGAGGCCGTCGCGCAGCGCGGCGAGCATCGTGTCGAGCGCTTTCAGCTGATTCGCGAGCCGTGCGTTCTGCGCACTGTGCGTGTCCCAGCCGCCCGTTTCGATCATCGCGATGCGCGGACCGTCGTCGCGCGCGAGGAACGTCGCGGCGAGCTTGCCGACACCCGCCGGATCCTGCCGCGCATGCGCATCGCCGGCGAGGCCGCGCGCGTCCATCGCCGATTGCCACAACGGGCCGAGCTGCGCGTCGGCCTCGTAGAGCGCCGACACGCGCGCGAGCAGGTCGTCCGGCGCGGCCGGCAAACCGGACGGCGCGTACGACGCCGCCTGCACGGTGCCGCGCAGCGCGAGCGGCACGGTCGGTGCGAACGCGATCGCTCTTTCGCGTGTCGCCGGCAGCAGCGCGGCGAGCCGGTTCAGCCATCCGTCCTTCACCTGGTACGGCGCGCGGCCGCCCGTCTCGAGCACGTTCTGGCCGTCGAAATGCGAGCGGTCGCGATACGGCGACGCGATCGCATGAACGAACAGCGCCTGCCCGTCGCGGTACAACTGCGCGGTCTGCACGAGCGACGGATGCAATGCGAACGTGCCGTCGAGCCGCGTCGCGGCCGCCGTGTCGATCGCCAGCGGGCCGCGCAGCGACGCATACGCGGGTTCGGCATACGGCACCAGGGTGTTCAGGCCGTCGGCGGCGCCGCGCTGGATCACGAACACGAAGCGCCGGTCGGTTTCGACGTTCGCGAACACGATTCGCGGCGCGACGAGCATCGCGCCGGCGCCGGCGGCCGCCACGCGCAGGAATTGTCGGCGGGACAGTGCCATGGTCATCTCCGTTGGAAATCGGGCGATACGAGCAGCAACGCGAGCGACGTGGTCGCGCTTTCGGCACGCGACAGCGCGGTCGCCGTCGGCGCGCTCAACGAACCCGCGAGCAGCGTGTTGCCGAGCGTGCGCGGATCGAGCCGGTCGCCCGTGCGGGCGGCCAGCCGCTGCGCCAGCTCGACGCGGCGCACGAGCGCGTCGGGCGCGGCCCAGCTCGCGGCCACGTCGTCGTAGCCGGCCGGCGAGCCCGGCCGCCACACCGGCTGGCCGAGCTGCGCGAGCAGCGGCGCGGCCTTCAGGTCGCCCGTGTCGTGCCAGCCGAGCCCGCGCAGCGAAGAAACGGCCCACTCCCACGGCGTCTTGAACTTGCGGTTGACCGGCGACCACGCATCGGGCGCGTCGACGAGCGCGCGATAGACGGTCGGCAAATCGCCGCCGCTCGCGTCGAATGCGCGGGAGAGCCGGTCGGTCAGCGCGGGCGGCGGATTGTCGGCGACGAAATGACGGGCGAGCTGGAACGCGATATGCCGACCGGTCGCCTCCGAATGCGCGAGGTCGTGCAGGATCGCGCGGGCCTGCGATTCGCCGGGCTGGTCGTAGCTGCGCCCCATCACGGTCCGCACGCCGGGCTCGTGCAGTTTCGGGCGAAACACGAACGCGCCGGGTGCCGCATCGCCGGGCTGCGGGCCGCGCCCGCCGGCGATGCTCCAGCCGGTCAGCGCGCGCGCGAATTCCGTCACGTCGGCTTGCGTATAACCCGTGCGTACGCCAAGCGTGTGCAGCTCCATGATTTCGCGCGCGAGATTCTCGTTGAGCCCGCGCCGGCCCGACGGATTGCGCGCTTCGGCACGCAGCGCGGCCGGGCTGTCGGGGCCGACCGAGCGCGCCTGGTCGAGGAACAGCTGCATCGCGGGATGCTGCTCGACGGCGACCAGCATGTCCTCGAAACGGCCGAGCACGTGCGGGCGGATCGCGTCGCGTTCGAACGCGCCCGCGTAGGCCGCCACCGGCCCCTTGTCGACCGATACCGCGAAATGGTTCGCCCAGAAATGCACGAGACGCTCGACGAACGGCGCGGGCGTGTTCAACGCACTGTTGACCCGCGCGACGACGGCGCTGCGATACGTATCGTTGCCGTCGCGCCTGATCGACTGCTCGGTCGCGCGCTTCGTTGCGGGATCGTCGCCGGTCATCGCATTGCGCGCGTTCGCGAAGCGCGTGGCGAGCGCCACCGCGTCGGGCTCGCCGGCCCACGCGGCCGGCCGCGCGTCGTAACGGTCGAATTGCGCGACGAGCGCCGCCTTCGGGTCGGCAGGCGGCGCTTCGTCGGCCCGCGCGCCGAGACCGAAGCGGTTCAGCGCGATGGCGGCCGGGGTGATGTCGTTCGGGTGGTCCATGGCGGGGCTCTTGCGATGCGTACCCGTGTTAAACGTCGGCCGGCAGGAAATCCGTCGCCGGGAAGACGAATATTTCCGGTTTGGCGCGCGGGGCTGAAAACGTGTGTGTCGGCGTGCGAGTTTCCGGCGTGGACTTGAATGCGTGTGTGTCGCCGTTCGAGTTTCCTTCACGGATTCGACCGACGGTGGCAACGCATCGACGGATCGCTCAGCCGCCGCAACGCGGCCCCGTGCCCCGCCGAGGGACGGGCACGCTTCGACATTCGGCCGACACGCTTTCACCCGCCTGACCGGCATGGCCCCGGCCGGATCGTGCGTCGGCCGAAACCCTGGACGGGTCGAATGCCGCCTTGTCGCCCATATCCGTCCGGCGCTTGCCGTTCCCGGAAAGCGGCCTAGACTCAATGGAATGTATCGCTCCGGGTCACGGAGGTAACGTCGTCCCGCCCCGAACAAGAATTCGACGCCACCGGAGATCGGCCATGACCAAGCTGCTCGCCATCCTGCTGCCGGCTCCCGTTGTCGCCTTTGCAGATCGGTTCGCACGCGCGTGGCTGCTCGCCATGGTGCTGGCGCTGCACGGCTATCCCGCTCACGCGCAGGGTCAGCCCAGGGTCGTTGACGTCCCGACCCGCCCCGGGGTCACCCAGCGGTTTCTCTTCATCGCGCCGGATGCGCCGAGAGCCGCGGCCATCCTTTACGCCGGCGGACACGGAGGGCTGCAACTGGACCCGTCCGGCCGTTTCGGATGGGGCGCAGGCAACTTTCTCGTCCGCACCAGGCAGCTGTTCGTGAATAACGGTATCGCTGTCGCGGTCATCGATGCACCGAGCGACCGGCAATCTGCGCCCTACCTCAACGGCTTTCGACTCTCGAAGGAACACGCCGACGACGCGCGTGCCGTGATCGCGTGGTTGAGGGAGCAACTGCACGTACCGGTCTGGCTGGTCGGGACGAGCCGCGGCACCCAGTCCGCCGCTGCCGTTGCGATTGCGCTGGCCGGCGGCGGCGGGCCGGACGGTATCGTGCTGACGTCCACGATCCTCCGTGAAGATCGAGGCGGTACCGCGGTCACCGACATGAACCTCGCCAGCCTCAGGATTCCGGTGCTCGTCGTTCATCACCAGAACGACGGCTGCAAGCATTGCCCCGTGTCCGACACGGATACGCTGTTGAAGAAACTGGATGCATCGCCGAAGGCCGAACGGATGATCGTGTCGGGCGGCACGTCCCGGGGCGATCCATGCGAAGCGTTCGCCTATCACGGCTTCAACGGCCTGGAGAGCAGCGTGGTCGACGCGATCTCCGCCTGGATGCTGGCACGTTGAACGTCTCCGTCGCGTCACGTGGCCGTGGTCGCATTGCGATCGTTCGCGAACGCGTGCCTGAAAGCATTGCCGACCGGTGTTCCGCGTACGCACTGCACAGCGCAGGAAAGGCGCGCCGCCGCACGTCTCCCGCGCCGCGTTTCCTTACTGACTCCCCGCCTCGCCCTGCTTTTTCTGCAACTTCGGCGGCAACCGCCAATTGCCGCTACGCCGCAACCCGTCGACGAACTTCGCGCGCTCGTCCGGCGTCAGCGTCGCCGCGAAATCGACGACGCTGCGCTCCACCTGCGCACGCAGAGCGATATCGGCGGCACGCGTGCGGTCGAGCGCGGCGTCGATCGCCGTGCGATCGAGTTGCGGCGCGGCGAGCAGATCCAGCACGGTGATCCGGTCGTCGCGCCCTTCCCGCGCGAAATCGCGACCGTCCTTGCGTGCCGCCTTCAGCGCGGCGGCGAATTCCTGCTGGCGCGTGTCCGGCAACTCGTCCGCGGCGAAACGCAATGCGGTGCGCGAAGCAGGTGCGCCCGCGGCCCGCAGGTCGCGATGCGTCGAGAACCACTGATACGCGCCGCCGCCGATCGCGCCGAGCATGAATACGTTCAGCAAGACCGAACCGACGAGAACGAATTTCCAGCCACGCTCACTCATTCATCACTCCAGTCCACGCTCGGTCCGCCGAACGTCGTTGTCAGGTAGCCCTGCTCGTGCGCAGGCGGCACGCTCCCGAGCATCAGCATCGACACGGCCACCGCGCCCGCAAGCGCGCCGGCCAGGCCCACGCCCGCGAATGCCGCGCCCGACCACCACACGGTGCCCCGCCGCCGCGTGCGCCGCGGCGCCGGGGCCGGCGCCGTCGCGACGATGCGCTCGACGAGCGCCGGCGCGGGCGGTGCGACCGTATCGTTGGCGAGCCACGCGTCGAGTTCGGCGGCCTCGTCCAGCGCCGCCAACGCGTCGCCCGGATGCGCGCGCGCCCATGCCTCGGCAGCCGCGCGCTCGCCGTCCGGCCAGCGCCGCGCATCCGAGCCGTACGCGGCGACGATGGTACGAAATCGTTCGGGTGTCATCGGATGTCCTCGCTAGGTGAATCGCCGGCCAGTTGCGCGCGCAAGTTTCGCCGCGCGCGCGCAAGCAGGCTTTCCAGCGCGTCGACGGTAATGCCCATCAGGTCGGCCGCCTCGATGTTCGACATGTCCTGATAGTACTGGAGCACGAGCGCTTCGCGCTGCCGCGCCGGCAACGCCGCGAGCGCCTGCCGCACGCGCGCGTCGCGCGAGCGGGTCTCCGCGCGGGCGGCCGGTTCCGGTTGCGGATCGGGCACGTCGGGCAACACGTCGACCGGTTCCTCGCGGCGGCCGCGCAAGCGGTCGTAGCACAGGTTCAGCACGACACGATGCAGCCATGTGTCGAACCGCGCCTCGCCCTCGCGCCAGCCCGGCGCCTGTTTCCAGATCCGCAAGAACGTCTCCTGTGCGACGTCCTCGGCTTCCGTGCGGTCGCCGAGCATGCGCGTCGCGAGTGCGAGCAGCCGCGGCAGCTTGCGCGCGACGAGCACGCGCACGGCCGACGCGTCGCGCGCGCCGACCCGTGCCACCAGCGCGGCGTCCGGATCGCCGTCGCTCAACGCGGGGCGCTCCAGCGCATCGCGCGTCTGTGCCGCGGCGCGCTCGTGAATGCGCCCGCCGGCAGACCGAAGCTCATCGTCGTGCTCTCCTTGCATGCGCCGCGCCATTACCCGGCCCCGCCACGCTGGCGGTTCGGGATCGCCGCACGCATCGCGCACGGCATCGGCAAGGTCCGTTTCATCGGCATCCGTTTCAGGCCGCATGGCGATCGTGTCGATCGGTTCGATCGGATGCCGGCCGCCCGGTCGCGCGAGCGGCGGCCGGCGCGCTCAATATACGACGACCGGCGCGGGCCGGTAATAGACCGGACGCGCCGGCACGACGACACAGCCGGCCAGCACGATGGCTGCGGCTGCCAGTATCACCACGGTTCGAAAGGGCATGGCTGCGACTCATGACGTTGCGGGAAGGCGCCGCCGCGCCGGCACCGCGTGCCGTGCGACGGCGTGCGCATCAGGCCCAGTGACCCGGAACCCAGCGCCACGCCGGACCGCGCGCGGCCCAGTGGCCCGGTACCCAGTGATAACCGACGCGAACCACTTGCCAGTGGCCTGGAATCCAGACATAACGACCCTGGCGCCAGTGCCAGTGGCCCTGGTCCCACACGTAGCCCGCGCGTGGCGCCGGCATCACTTCGACGCGAGGCGGCGGCGGCGCGTAAGGCGCGACGATGACGGCCTGCGCGAACGCAGCGGACGCAGCCAGCGCGGCCACGCATGCCGTGGCAAACCGCAACGGGATGGAAAGCTTCATGAAAGACTCCGATGTGGCAGGTATCGACCGGAAGCGGCCGTTCATGCGTTAAACGGCGCGAGTGATCAGAATCCGTCGCGATGTCGGCAAATAAATATCGGCCGAAGCGGACGCGCGCCGGCGCGGGCCGGATGCACCGATCCGCAAGCTCGACAGGCGACGGCGTTCCCGCGGGGCTGCCGTGCTGTCACAACCCGGCAAAACTGCGCTCCGACAATGTCCGGCACCGGGATCCCGCTCGTTTCCGGCCCACGCCCCGGCCACGCTCACGCACGGCCGGGTGGTTCCGCATCTCGCGTCTCCACCCACGAAAACACCGACCATGTCGAACCAGGACAACTCCCCGATCCAGCCGAACGAGCCCGCCGCATCCGTCTCGCGCCGCGGCTTCCTGAAACTCGCCGGCGTATCCGGCCTCGCCACCGCCGCCGGTGGCCTCGCGGCAGCCCGGGCCGCCGCGTCGACCCCGGACGGCACGCCCGAACAGGTCCACCTGACGTGGGGCAACGACCCGACGTCGGAAGTCGTGATCTCGTGGGCATCGCTCGCGTCGGCCGTCAATCCGCGCGCGCGCATCGTCGCCGACGGCGAGCCGCCGCGCACCGTGCATGGCGTCCAGCGCCTGTACACCGACGGCCTCAACGGCGAGACCGTGTTCGCGTACCACGCGCGCGTGCACGGCCTGAAGCCGAATACGCGCTACCGCTACGAGATCACGGCCGACAACGACAGCAATGCCGCGCAGCCGTTCTCCGCGAATTTCTCGACCGCACCGCGCGGCCGCGCGCCGTTCCGCTTCACGAGCTACGGCGACCTTGCGACGCCGAACGGTGCGTGGGTGCTGTCGTCGCCGCAGAGCCGCTTCGCGGTGCAGGCCGTCGAGCAGTTCCAGCCGCTGTTCCACCTGCTGAACGGCGACCTCTGCTACGCGAACCTGAACCCCGCGCACCAGCCCGAGGTGTGGCGCGATTTCGGCAACAACAACCAGACGTCGGCGGCGAATCGTCCGTGGATGCCGTGCCCCGGCAACCATGAGATCGAGTTCAACAACGGTCCGCAGGGGCTCGACTCGTATCTCGCGCGCTATACGCTGCCGGAGAACGGCACGCGCTTCCCGGGCCGCTGGTACAGCTTCCGCGTGAGCTCGGTGCTGTTCGTGTCGCTCGACGCCGACGACGTCGTCTACCAGGATGCCGCCGCGTTCGTCGGCGGCCCCGCGCCGCTCGTGCCGGCCGCGAGCACGGGCCGCCCGCTGATCGAGCCCGGCACGTCGTTCTACGTGCGCGGCTACAGCAACGGCGAGCAGACGCGCTGGCTCGAACACACGCTGCGTCATGCCGCGCACGACGACGACATCGACTGGATCGTCGTGCAGATGCACCAGGACGCGCTCAGTTCGTCGAAGACGGGCAACGGTTCCGACAAGGGCATTCGCGAAGCATGGCTGCCGCTGTTCGACCGTTACGGCGTCGACCTCGTGCTGTGCGGCCACGATCACGACTACGAGCGCAGCTACCCGGTACGCGGCTGCAATCACCGCGCGGGCGTTGATGCGACGACCGGCGAAGTGGTCGAGACGCTGCAGCCGCGCCCGGTCGGATCGAACGACCCGGACCGCACGACGTTCGACACGAGCCACGGCACGATCCACCTGATCCTGGGCGGCGGCGGCACCAGCGCGCCGCTCGACGTATACGGCGAGAACCCGGCAACCGGCTTTGCGCGGGCGAAGGTGTTCACGAAGCCGAACCGGCCGGTGCCGGGCACGGCGCCGAATACGTTCGTGCGCCAGCCGGCCGATGCACTCGAGGATGCGATCTGGTCCGCGCGTCGCGATACGGGTACCGGCTACGGGATTGCCGTGTTCGACCACGACCCGGGCAAGCCGGGCGGGCATACGACGATCACGATGCGCTACTACCACGCACCGGGCGCCGACCAGCACCCGACCGCCGACTACGCGCTGTTCGAGACGATCGAGCTGAGCAAGAAGCGCAACGACCGGTGATCGGTCAGGCGCCCGTTGCGACGGGCGCCTGATGCTGCGCGCGCAGGATTCGTTGCATGCGCAACGTCATGGGGCAATCAGGATGCCGCGGTTCGCGAAATACCGGTCGAACGTGGCGCGCGGCATCGCCACGTTCCGCTGCGTGCGCACGTCGAACCCGGACGGGTTGTGGAACAGCCAGTCACCGGTGTCGCGATTCGCGCCGAACACGAGCACCAGGTGCCCGCCGCGCGACGGCGGCTCGAAGCCGTCGTGCCGGATGCCGGGATGCACCGACGCCATCAGCATGTGCCCGTCATGCAGCTTCGATTCG
This sequence comes from Burkholderia sp. COPS, assembly GCF_019425585.1. Taxonomy (NCBI): domain Bacteria; kingdom Pseudomonadati; phylum Pseudomonadota; class Betaproteobacteria; order Burkholderiales; family Burkholderiaceae; genus Burkholderia; species Burkholderia sp. COPS. Next base: position 117,712 of record NZ_WIXR01000021.1, read on the forward strand.
AGCGCGGCCGAATCGACTCCTTCCACCACATCGCCATCGATCCCGTAGCGCTCGCGCACCCAGTGCACGAAGGGCCGGTAATGCAGGCGCTTGCCGGTGTCGCCGAGTTCGGGCCGGTAGACGCCGAACCCGACGGCCTCGCGTACCAGTTCGAGCAGCGGCACGATCGTGTTCAAACGGTATGCGAGCAACATCTTCAGGCACGCGATACCGCAGATGTTCGGGCTCCACTGCGCGTATTCCTCCGGCGTGCTGGCGCCGGAGCGATGCCACAACGGGTCGTCCTCCGCGCGCAATTCGCGGGACACGAACCGCGAAACCAGGTGCATCGATTCCCACTGCGAGAAATACGGCACTTCCTTCATGGCTTCCCTCCCTGAAAGCGCGATACCGGCGACTGGCTGCAACGAAAACCTGACCAACGGCTCGATGCGAATCTGCTGCGCGACTATACCGCGATGGCGCACGGTGACGTGTTGTACGCCCATCACAAGCCATTGCGCGACGACACGCGGTAGACTGCGCGCCTCGTACTCCGCCATGAGCGAGACGTTCGCGACCGTCAACTGCTTCGGCGAAGACGACGGGACGACGCCGTTCGACAGCGACGAGGCGTCCGGGGTCGGCGGCCGTGACATGTCGATCCCGGTGCGCGGCCGGCACACCGGGATCGAGACCGTCCGGATCGACGTACCCGTGGGCCCTGCGCAGGCGGAACCGAATCATCCGATAGCGAATTTGAATGTTGAAACAGGCAGGACGCATGAAGCGCAAGAATAAGGCAACGCTCGCCGGGCTCGGCGCGGTGTTGTTGTGGGCCTCCGTGGTCGCTCTCGTTCGTGGAGTCAGCGAAAGCCTCGGCGCGACCGGTGGCGCCGCGATGATCTATACGGTGGCATCCGTGCTTCTGCTGTTCTCGATCGGGTTCCCCGACCTGAGCCGGTTCCCGAAAAACTATCTGCTCTGGGGCGGGCTGCTGTTCGTCTCGTACGAGGTGTGCCTGTCGCTGTCGATCGGCTATGCCAGCAACGGCCGGCAGGCGATCGAAGTCGCGATGGTCAACTATCTGTGGCCGAGCTTCACGCTGGTCGCGGCAATCGTGTTCAACAAGCAGCGCGCCAACCTGCTGGTCGTGCCCGGCGTCCTGCTGTCGATGCTCGGGATCTGCCGGGTGCTCGGCGGCGACCAGGGGCTCGATCCGGCCGGCATGCTGCACAACGTCACGGACAATCCGCTGAGCTACGGCCTCGCGTTCTTCGGCGCGCTGATCTGGGCCGGCTATTGCACGGTGACGGCGCGCATCGCCGACGGCAAGAACGGCGTCACGCCGTTCTTCATGCTGGTTGCGCTGGCGCTCTGGATCAAGTTCGCGATCGAAGGCGGCGGCGGCATGACGTTCAGCCTGCAGGCGGCCATCTACATCGTGCTGGCCGCATCGGCGCTGGGGTTCGGCTATGCGGCCTGGAACACCGGCATCATGCACGGCAACGTGACAATCATCGTCGGCGCATCGTATTTCACCCCGGTGCTCGCCGCCATGCTCGCCGCGACATTGCTGCATGCACCGCTGTCGATCGAATTCTGGCAAGGCGCATCGATGGTATGCGGCGGGTCGATCCTGTGCTGGCTCGCGACGCGCGGCCGGCGCAACGCAAAAGCCGCGCCCGTGCAGGCCGGCAACGAAGCGCAGGGCAACTGCCAGCGCTGACGATACCGGGTGCGTTCGTCACGATGCAACTCGGAAGCATCCTGCTATCCCGCAATCCGTCGGCCACTCGCGTCAGCTGCGCGGCTCCAGTGCGATACGCACGGCGAGTCCCGCCAGCACGGTGCCCATCAACCAGCGCTGAACCGACGCCCAGACCGGCCGCCCCGCCAGAAAACCCGCGATGGCGCCGGCCATGCAGGCAATCAGCGCGTTCACGCTGACGCTCACAGCGATCTGCACGCTGCCGAGCGCCAGCGATTGCGCGAGCACGCTGCCGTGCCCCGGCAAAATGAACTGCGGCAGCAGCGACAGATACATCACCGCGATCTTCGGATTCGCGAGGTTCGTGACGAAGCCCATCGTGAAAAGCCTGGCGCGGCTATCGTGCGGCAGTTGCCTGACCTGGAACGCCGAGCGGCCGCCCGGCTTCAGCGCCTGCCACGCCAGGTACGCCAGATAAAGCGCACCGGCAAAGCGCAACACGTCGTACGCATACGGCACGGCCAACACCAGCGCGGTGATGCCCAGCGCCGCGCACACCATGTAGAAGACGAACCCCAGCGCGACACCGCCGAGCGACACCAGCCCGGCACGGCGGCCCTGGCAGATCGAGCGCGACACCAGGTAGATCATGTTCGGCCCGGGTGTCAGCACCATGCCGAGCGACACGAGTCCGAATGCAAGCAAGGTGGGCAAGGCCGGCACGGCAATCTCCTTCGGGGCAAAGCGGTCAGGGGCGAGTTCGATCAATGTATTGCATCTCGACCACCACCGGCATGAATAAACTGCAAGCCGCCCATGAGCGCTTTTCATCGCACCGGCCGTTCGTCACCGGCTCCTTTTCGCGCGCGCGTGAATCGCCTTCGCCGTCTTCGCGCGTTGCGCGTCGACGAGCCGCACGAACGCATCGGCGATCGCATTGCCGGACGTGTTCCACGACAGCCGGACGGAACGATGCAGCCGCGGCGAAAGCGCCAGCACGCGGCCACCGAACGGCGTGTACGTGAGCGTGATGCGCGGAACGATCGACACGCCCATGCCGGCCTCCGCCATCGACAGGATGGTGCGCATCTCGACCACGTTGAACGCGGCGCGAAGCGGCGTGCCGCTGCGCGCGAAGTAATCCGCGATCACCGGCCCGCATCCGGCCTTCGAGAAAATGAACGGGGCCGCGGACAACTGCTTCGCCGACACGCTCTTGCGGCCCGTGAACATGCCATCCGCCGCCACCGCGACGAAGTCCTCGTCGAGCAGCGGCAGCGTGTGCGCGAAGGTCTTCGTGCCGGCCACCACGCCGACGTCGGCGGTACCGTCCTCGATCCACCCTTCGACTTCGCTGTCCGTGCCTTCGAGCAGCACCGCCGACACGCCCTGGTGCATCTCCTTCAACGCCTCGAGCGCAGGCACGACGAACGCCAGCGACACGCTCGGCAGCGACGCGACCACCAGCTTCCCTTCGAGCTTGCCGCGCGACACGCTGAACTGCTGGCGCAGCAACTGCGCTTCGCGCACCACGTTCTGGATGTACGGCCACAGGCGCTCGCCCGCCGCCGTCAGGACGACCGGCTGCCGGTCGCGCCAGAGCAGCTTGACCTCCGTGATGTCTTCCAGCTCGGTCAGCGCATGACTGATCGCGGATTGACTGCGGCTCAGCCGGTCGGCCGCGGCCGTGAGCGAGCCGAGTTCGACCACGGCCGCCAGGGCCTGCAACTGCGCAAGCGTCATCGGGTCTCCTTGTTCCAGTGAATGCATATCGCGCATGAGGCGACACATGGTCATGAATTATATTGAACCTCGTACATGATCGCGCCGACGATACCGGCGGCATGCCGCGCCTCGCGCCGAATGCCCTCCGCAACGCTCGGGTAAGATGCATCCTCGAACCGCGCGTCGATTGCCTGCGCACCCGGCCGCGCAACGGTGCGGCGCCGTGCAATCGACGCCCGGTCAAGCCGATCCAGAACACATGCGTGCAATACGCACGCGCCGCAACGGGCTCCTTCGACAGCGCTCGCTGCCGGATATGCCGCGACAAGCCAATCCATGATGCATTTCAATCTGACTGAAGGTGTGCTGGTTTCCAGCCTGCAGGGGCTCGGCGCGTTCGATCTGGCCGGCATCGCCGTCGCGCTGCTGCTGGGCGGCATGGCCAAGGGGATCACGGGCATCGGTGTGCCGTTGATCGCGATGCCGATACTCAGCCAGTTCCTGCCGATCCGGCATGCGGTGCTGCTGCTGTCGATGCCGATCATCCTCGGCAACATTCCGCAGGCGCTGGAAGGCGGCCAGGTGCTGGCGACGGCACGCAAGATCGCCGCGCCGATCGCGGGCACCGTGATCGGCAATATCGTCGGTGTCGCGATCCTGCTCTCGCTCAATCCGGGTCATGCGCAGGCGGCGTCCGGCGCACTGCTGATCGTCGCCGCGACGCTGATGCTCGCGGCGCCGAAGCTCAACCTGCCTCCCGCATGGCAGAAGCCCGTCGGCTTCGCACTCGGCTTCGGCGCCGCGCTGATGGAAAGCATCGCGTCGGTTCCCGGCCCGCTGCTCGCCACCTACCTGATTTCGTCCGGCGCGACCGGGCGCGCCTTCACGAAGCAGATCGCGATCATCCTCGTGGTGTCGATCGTCACGCTGCTCACGACGTTCAGCGGCGCCGCGCACGCGAGCGCCGCCGACCTCGCGATCTCGGCGGCGGCCAGCCTGCCGGCCATTGCCGGCATGTGGCTCGTCCGCCCGCTGCGGGACAAGATGTCGCCCCGCAGCTTCAGGATGGTCGTGCTGCTCTTCGTGCTCGTCGCGGCATCGCAGATGATCTGGAAATCGGGCGTGTTCCGGCACGGCGGATCGCACGTTACGCAGCTGGACAACACGCACGCGGTCAAGCAATGACGGGCGGCGGATTGCCATCGATCCCGCATGCGTTCTGAAAGCTGCCGAGCGTAGTATTCGCGGACCCGGCGTATCGCCGCGCCCGACGATGCGAACGATACGTCACCGACTGTCCTGCTCGCACGCCGATGTCCGCATCGGCGCTGCCACGCTTTCAGAGACCTGCAATGGAAACCTACGTGTTGCTCGGCTGCGGATTCGGCCTTGGCCTGTTGATCGCCATCTGGGGTATCTGGCAACTCAAGTAACGCTCGCCAGCCGCGTCCGTGCGCAAGCATTCCGTATGGAGACGGACGGGAAATCGTAGTGTGCGGCGGCACTCGTTTCTCAACTACTTCGCACTCCGACCCAGCCATCCGGCAGCTTCGGCTACCCGTGCCGGCTTCCGTTCGAAAGCAGGCGTGACCGAGCCGCATCGAAGCGTGCGCACTCGGCCTTGAGCCAGTCCGAAAAAACCGTGGTGCGCGGATCGTCGGGATTGCGTGACAACAGCATGTAGCGCGCCGGCGCACGCACGTGCCTGCCGAATACATCCACGAGCCGTCCGCTCGCGATCTCGTCGTGTACCAGCGCGGCGCGCCCCATCGCGACGCCCTGATGGTTCAGCGCAGCCGTGATTGCCAGGCTGGAGAAATTGAACTGCGGGCCGTCAAGATGCGCCATCCACGCGGGACGAACCGCCTCCAGCCACGTCCGCCACTCCACGAACTCGGGTGCGCCGCTCCACGGAGCCGCGTCGTGCAGCAGGACGACGCCGTCCAGCGACTCCCCGCCGGCAAAGGACGGATGCTGCGCCAGATACGCGGGCGTGGCGACCGGAAACAGGATTTCGTCGAGGATGGCCTCGGCATGCAGGCGCCCGTATTGCACCGGGTCGTAGCGCACCGCCACGTCGATGTCGTCGGTCTCCATGGCCTGACGATCCAGCAGCTGAAACTCGGCCTTCACGCGAACCGGCACGTCCGGTTGCAGCCGGTGAAATTCGGACAGGCGCGGCATCAGCCATTGCAGCGCGAGCGACGGCAGACAGCTCACCTGCAGCGGCGCGTCCGGCATGTCGAGCGCCTGAAGCGTGCGATGGATGTCGCCGAACGCGCTCGACATCGTTCCGAGCAGGGTCGCGCCCTTCTCGGTCAACTTCAGCCCGCGCGCCTGACGCACGAACAGCGGGTAACCCAGCCGGTCCTCCAGGTTCCGGATCTGCTGGCTCACGGCGCTTTGCGTCAGGTTGAACGCCTGTGCCGTTTTCGTGAAGCTCAGCAACCGGCCGGCTGTTTCAAAGCACAGCAACGCACCAAGGATCGAACCATCGAGTCGCATCGTTATAAGTCAGGCTAATGCATTCATTAGAAATCGGCGCTTTTGCGCAACCGGTTCGAATCGTAGCATTCAAGCCTGATTCCCCGTTCTTCGGACGCAAGACCGATCCATGACCTTCACGCTCCAGCCTTCCGACCTATTAGCCAAGCTGCAATCACGCCACCCGCTGCTGTGGCTGAACCCCCACGCCGGCAGCCCGCTGCCGCACGACGCACCGGCGATCGACGCCATTGCGATGGCCGAAGCGCGGCTGGCGCGCTGCGAACCGCTGATGGCCGAGCTGTTTCCCGAACTCGCGGCGAGCGCGGGAAAAATCGAATCGCCGCTGATGCCGGCAGACAGCCTGCAGCGCAGCCTGTCGCTCCCGGCAGACGAACACGGCGCGTGGTTCATCAAGCGCGACGACGCACTGCCGGTCGCCGGCTCGATCAAGGCGCGCGGCGGCTTTCATGAAGTGCTCGCGCTCGCGGAGTCGATCGCGATCGAACACGGCCTGCTCGAACCCGCGGGCGACCGTCGGCTCCTCGCATCGACCGCCGCACGCGAACTGTTTGCCGCGCACACCGTCATCGTGGGCAGCACCGGCAATCTCGGCCTGAGCATCGGCGTGATGGCCGCCGCGCTGGGGTTCGAGTCGGTCGTCCACATGTCGACCGACGCGAAGCCGTGGAAGAAGGCGCGCCTGAGAGCACGCGGCGTTCGCGTGATCGAACATGACGGCGACTACGCGCAAGCCGTCGCGGCGGGACGCGCGCAGGCACGCCATCAGCCGCGCAGCCACTTCGTCGACGACGAAGGCTCGCTGATGCTGTTCCTCGGCTACGCGGCCAGTGCCCGGCATCTCGCCGCGCAGCTCGCCGGGGCGGGCCGCGTCGTGGATGCGGCGCATCCGCTCTTCGTCCATGTCCCGTGCGGCGTAGGCGGCGCGCCGGGCGGGATCGCCTATGGCCTCAAGGCGCTGTTCGGCGAGCACGTGCATTGCTTTTTCGCGGAACCCGTCGCTTCGCCGTGCATGCTGGTCCAGCTGGCCGCCGGCCCCGGGAAGCCCGTCTCCGTCTACGACGCGGGGCTCGACAACCGGACCGAGGCCGATGGCCTGGCAGTCGCGCAGGCGTCGCACCTCGTCAGCCCGCTGATGGCGTCCCAGCTGTCGGGCGTCTTCACCGTCAGCGACGCGCAGCTTTACGCGCAGTTGCTCGCGGTCCGGCGCGCGACGGGCGTGGAACTCGAGCCGTCGGCCGCCGCTGCCGTCGGCGGCCCCGGCTGGCTGGCGCACTCTCCGGCCGGAAAGGACTACGTGCATCGCCATGCGATCGACCTGCGCCAAGCGACGCACGTCATCTGGGCGACGGGCGGCTCGCTCGTGCCGCCGGAAGAACATCGCCGCTTCCAGTCGCATGCGAAAGCGCTCGCCGATGCCGCACCCGGCGCGTGACGCGTTCGGGCCCGCGTCCAGCCCCGTTCCCGAAGACGCGTTAGACTGTCCGGATGGAACAATGCCGTTATTGCCAGAGAATCCGCGATGAATGGGATTGCCACGGTGACGAATGCCGCCGGGCAATCGCCAAGGCGCTGCGCCGGCAGCGCGCGGGCCTGCCCATGGTGCCCGATCGCATCCGCAACGAACTGCCGTCCGGCGCGCCGACCCAGCAGGTGATCGCCGTGCTGTCGCGCCAGCGCCTGCGCGCGCGCCGCGGCAACGAGGAACGCCGGGAACGCAAGGAAATCGACGACGACGTCTGACCCGTCGGCAACGCAACCCTTCCGCCGCCTCTCCACCCGCGCCTTCGCGGCCCGGCACCTGTCCGCGTACGCCGTCCGCGTGGCGCGCATTCGCTCCGCTCCCTTGCAAATCCGGCAACATCGAATAGGGACGGAACGCGTATATCCCGGAATTATTACTCCAGCGACAACGATCTTTCACCAAAACTCACGTTTACCCTAGGTCGACCGGCGCCTACGATGTAATCAACCGCTTACGACATGGTGTCGAACGCGGAAAGCCAATAAACATCGGAGGTCATCATGAAATCGCTCGTTTCCGCAGTCGTTGCCGCTGTCGCCCTGTCCGCTTCGTTCGGCGCATTCGCCCAAAGCACCGTCACCCGCGCGCAAGTGAAGAACGAACTGGTTCAGCTCGAACAAGCCGGCTACAAGCCGAGCCAGGCGAGCCCGCACTACCCGGCCGACATCGAAGCCGCGCAAGCCCGCGTGCGCGGCGCCGACAACAGCGGCTACGGTGCGCAACCGGCCGCGACCGTCCAGGGCGGCGCACCGGCCGTCAAGGTGCAGAACCCGCGCGACTCGGTCTACTTCGGCCACTAAGCCTGCCGCCGCGCGCCTTCGCGCGCAGCCCGCACCATCAACGAGCCCGTCCCGCGACGGGCTCGTTGCGTTTGCATCGCACGTATCGTGCGGCCGGCCGTCACCGGCTTCCGCCCGACGCGACGCGGCCGGCCGCTTCGTCCGCCCCGCCGCCGGCGGCACGCCCGCTGCCGACCAGCTCCTGGTAGCGCACGTATGCGCATTGCGCAGACGCCTTCGCCGCGTACATCGCCGCGTCGGCCTTGACGAGCAGTTCCTCGGCGGACGCGCCGTCGGCCGGAAACTCGCTGACGCCGATGCTCGCGCCGACGGCCATGCGCCGATCACCGAACTCCAGTTCTTCAGCCATCACGAGCTGGATGCGCGACGCGACGTCGCCGATCACCGCCGGTGAGCGCACGTCCGCAATCAGCACGATGAACTCGTCGCCGCCGAGCCGCGCGACCATGTCGCCGCCGCGCAGCACGAGGCTCAACCGCTTGGCGACCGCGACGAGCGCGCGGTCGCCGGCCGAGTGCCCGTGCTGGTCGTTGATCTGCTTGAAGCGGTCGAGATCGACGAACATCACGGCCAGCCCCTCATGCATCGCGGCCGCCCGCCGGATCGCGGCATCGAGCTGCTCCATGAACAGCAGGCGGTTCGGCAGCGCGGTCAGCGCATCGTGGCCGGCGAGGTGCGTGAGCTCCCGCTGCTTCGCGCGCAGCATCGCGACCTGCGTGCGGATCTCGACGCGCATGCTGTCGAAACAACGCGCGAGCACGCCGATCTCGTCGGCACGCCCGACCGGCAGTTGCTCGGTGGCCGGATCGTCGAACACGTGCGTCGCCGCGCGCGCGAGCGTCTGCAGCGGCCGCGTGATCGCGCGCGCGAACAGGATCGCGAGAATGACCGCCATCAGGCTCGACACGAGCACCATCCGGATGATCCGCTCGCCGAGCACGCCGGCCGGCACCAGCACGTCGGCCAGCGGACGCCCCATCCCGAGCACGACGAAGCGGTTGCCCTCGTCGTGCCCGAACGGCGTGCGCGCGAACGCGAACATCTGCCCCGGCGCATCGGCGGGATCGGTCAGGCCGTTGAGGGTAACGTTCGTGCGGGCGCTGTCGAACAGCGCGCGCGTGACGGCGAAGCGGTCCTGCATCAGCACGCGCCGCCCGCGATCGAAGCCGAACGTCTGCGACGGATCGGGGTGCACGAGGAAATCGCCCCACTCGTTCGCGAGATACACCGCGTAGTCTTCCGGCAGATCGCGCTCGAGCCGGTCGAACACGCGCGACAGCTCGACATCGACGACGAGTGCGCCGACCGTCTGGCCCGACCCATCGACGACCGGCGTGCCCACGCGCAGGATCGGCAGCCCCTCGGCCGCGTGCGTTCCCGTCTCGTGGTTGATCACGATCGGCGACAGGTAGATATGACCCGGTGCCGTCGCGAGCGTATCGAATACGTAGGAAAACTGTCCTTTCTCCTGGAACGCGCTGTCCGGCAGCACGACGATGCCGTGCGCATCGCGATCGACGCGAATGCGTTCGAGCCCGAAATCCCCGCGCGCGATCAGGCGAACCTGCAGGTATTCCGGGTGATTCCTCATGAAGCTGTAGAACACCTGCTCGAGCCGCGCGCGTGCCGCGCCATCCCGGTTGTCGCCGCCCGAGACCAGCGCGCACGACGGCATCTGCGCGAGCACGAGCGCATCGTCCGCGACGTCGGACAGCGCGGTGGTGAAGCGTTGCCCGAGCAGTTGCGTCGACATCAGCAGGCTGTGCTGTGCCTCCTGCACGAGCATCGCGCGGTTCGCGCGATACGCGTAATAGCCGGTCGTGCCGGACGCGATCACGCCGATGCATGCGAACAGCACCGACAGTTTCGATGTGAGCCCGAGCCGGATCATTTTCCGAACCGCTCCGGACGGTCGCCCGACACGATGCGGCTCCACAGCGATTCGCGCCGCGCGATGTCCTCGACGGGCTGGAGCCAGACGAGATGCTGGTGCCCGGTGTCGAGGCCCGGCGGCGGCGCGAACGTGTTCGCGAGGCCCTGGCGTTCGGTCAGCAGCGCACCGATAGCCGGTTCGAGCATGTAATTGATCCATGCGAACGCGAGCTCGGGATGCTGCGCGCCGCGCGTGACGGCCCAGCAGTCGAGCCACGCGAGCGCACCTTCGTCCGGGATCACGTAGCCGACGTCCGCGCCGGCGCGCCGCAGCAGTTCCACCTGCTGCGTGCCGTAATTGCCGAACATCAGCGCCGCGCGATGCTGGACGAACAGCGCGGTCGCCTCTTCAGGAAGCGTGTAGTACGTCAGCAGGTTGCGGCGCAGGTCGATCAGCTTGTGCGCGACGGCGAGCGTCTGCGCGGGCGACAGGCGGAACGGATCGGGATAGCCGAGCGCCAGCGCCGTGAACGAAAAATTGTGCTGCGCGCTGTTGAAGTCGAGCACCTTGCCGCGGTAGCGCGGATTCCACAGCTCCCGCATCGAGCGCGGCACGGCGGAAACCTGCTTGCGGTCGTAGATCAGCCCCATCGACGAATACGTAAACGGGATCGCATAGGCAGCCCCCTCTTCCACGAGCCCGTCGATCGTCGCGAGCTGCTGGAAGTTCGGCAACTGCCGCCGCCGGTTCGGGATGCGCGTCAGGTCGATCGGCGCGAGCAGACGTTCGTGCGCGTAGCGCTGGATCTCGGCCGTGTTTGCGGCCAGCACGTCGTACGGCGGCGGCGCCGCGCTGTGCATCCGCGTCCACAACGCTTCGTCGGAGTCGACGAACGTCACTTCGACGCGTACGTGAAATTGCGCCTCGAACGCGCTGACGACATCGCTGTCCGCATAACCGGGCCATGCGAGCACGCGCAGCACGTTGTCGTTGACGGCTTCGGGAGAGGCGGCGAGCACCGGCAGCGCAGCGGCAAGTAAGCCTGCCGTCAAAATGATGAGCAGCCTGCGCACGGCGATACGTACGCGTGTACGTGCGCCGATTCCCCTGATCAATCGGACCCCGCGTGAATCGCCCCGCTGCATTCGACTGTCCTTTTTCGAGTCGATGCGATATCACGCAACAAGACCATAAAACCTACGGTCGCGCAATTGGAAGAAGCCGTATACGGCGCCCGCGCGCCATCAGCGACGCCGCATGCCGGTGCCGTTACGGCGGGCCGTTTCCGTCGACCGGAACGAACGTCAGCGCCACGCCTGCGTGAATTCCGCGATCACGCGCGACAGGTGTGCGCCCATCGCCTCGCGTGCAGCCGCCGCGTCGCGCGCCATGATCGCCGCGAAGATCCGCTGGTGATCCTCCTGCGATGCCTCGCGCAGCGCGCTCGAGTGAAAGTGCTCCTCGATCTTGTCCCACAGCGGATCGCTGCGCGCGCAGTCCCACATCGCGGTGACCATGTGCAGCAGCACCGTGTTGCCGGTCGACTCCGCGATGCGCAGGTGGAACTGGCGATCCGCCGCGTCGTACGCGGCCTTGTCGTCCATCTGTTCGCGCATCGTCGTCAGCGAGAAGAACAGCCGGTCGAGATCCGCATCCTTGCGTTCAGTCGCCGCGAGCGCGGCGACTTCCGCCTCGATCAACCCGCGTGCGCGCAGCGTCTCGATCGGCCCGGGGCCGCGCGGCACCTCGAACGTCACCGGCCGCGCGGCATCGGCCGCCGATACGTAGATGCCCGAACCGATCCGCACCTCGACGATCCCCTGCACCTCGAGCGCGATGATCGCCTCGCGCACCTGCGTGCGGCTCACGCCGAACTGGTCGGCCAGGCTGCGCTCGGACGGCAGCCGCGCGCCGGCCTCGAACGCACCGGCAGCCACCATCGCGTGAATCTGCCGCGCGAGGCCGATATAGGAGCGGTCCGCGGCATCGGTATCGCGGCTGGCTGGCTGGCTGGAAAGATCGGTCATCGAAAGGCTCGCAACAGGCTGGCCGGCGCCGTCGCGGCGCCGGATCGGCAAAATGGTACACCAATTTCGGCCAGCGTCCGGTTCGACGTATTGGCCGGCGCGCCGGGTGCGCGCCGAAGCGTCATGCCGCCGGTTGCGATCCCGACAACTGGTAAACCACTATCCCGCGTAATTGGCATACCAATCATAATCCGCACACCGGAGACGGGCCGGCACGCCGCCGCCCGTTCGTCCGATGCATCAACCGCCAGCCAGGAGCCGCTCCAGTGAAGATGTCTTTCCGTTGGTACGGCGAGTCCGATCCGGTCTCGCTGCAATACATCCGCCAGATCCCGGGCGTCACGCATATCGTGTCGGCGATCTACGACGAACCGGTGGGCGAAGTCTGGCCCGCGCACAAGATCGACGCGCTGAAGGCGACGATCGAACGTGCCGGCCTGCAGTTCGAAGTCGTCGAATCGGTGCCGGTGCACGAGGACATCAAGCTCGGCAAGCCGGGCCGCGACCGCCTGATCGACAACTACCGTCAGACGATTCGCCACCTCGGCGCGGCCGGCGTGCGCGTCATCTGCTACAACTTCATGCCTGTCTTCGACTGGACGCGCACCGAGCTGTCGAAGACGCTCGACGACGGCTCGACCTGCCTCGCGTTCAGCACCGACGCGGTCGACCGGATCGATCCGGACGACGGCATCGCGCTGCCGGGTTGGGATTCGAGCTACCAGCCCGAACAGTTGCAGGCGCTGCTCGCCGAGTATCGCGACGTCGACGAAGCGGCGCTGTGGGCGAACCTCGAATACTTCCTGAAGGCGATCGTCCCGGTCGCCGAGGAAGCCGGCGTGAAGATGGCGATCCACCCCGACGATCCGCCGCGCCCGATCTTCGGGCTGCCGCGCATCGTGAAGAACCGCGACGATCTCGCGCGGATCGTGCGCATCGTCGACACGCCCGCGAACGGGCTGACGCTGTGCTCGGGCTCGCTCGGCGCGGGCCCGCAGAACGACGTCGAGGCGCTCGTGCGCGAATTCGGCGCGATGGGCCGCATCCACTTCGCGCACATCCGCAACGTGAAGGTCGACGCGAACGGCGATTTCGAGGAAACGGCGCATCTGTCGAGCTGCGGCTCGCTCGACATCGCCGCGATCGTGAAGGCGTACCACGACACCGGCTTCACCGGCTACGTGCGCCCCGACCACGGCCGCATGATCTGGGGCGAGACGGGCAAGCCCGGTTACGGCCTCTATGACCGCGCGCTCGGCGCGGTCTACCTGAACGGCCTGTGGGAAGCGCTCGCGAAGTTCGACCGCACGCCGTCGCCAGTCACCCGATAAGCCGCCCATCGAGGCGGCCGGCGCAGCGGATCGCCGGCCGTCCGTCACGACATTCCGCGCGGAGACACCGCATGCCACGCATCCGATGGGCCATGATCCTGATGTGCTTCCTGGCCAACGTCATCAACTTCATCGATCGCGCGAACCTCGCGATCGCGGCGCCCAGCATCCGCGCCGACCTCGGCCTCGACGCGGTCGGCATGGGGCTCGTGCTGAGCGCGTTCTTCTGGACCTACGCGTTCCTGCAGTTGCCGGCCGGCTGGTTCATCGACAAGGTCGGCGTGCGCGTGAGCCTCGCGCTCGCGGTCGGCTGGTGGTCGGTGTTCACCGTCGCGACGGGCGCCGCGCGCGGCCTCGCGCAGCTCGTCGGCGTGCGGCTGATGCTCGGCGTCGGCGAAGCGGCTGCGATCCCGTCGTTCGCGAAGGTCGCGTTCAACTGGTTCCCGCGCAGCGAACGCGGGCTCGCGAGCAGCATCTTCGACAGCGGCTCGCGCGTCGGCTCCGCGCTGTCGCTGCCGCTCGTCGCATGGTTGATCTCGATCGTCGGCTGGCGCGGGTCGTTCGTGATCACGGGCGGCATCGGCATCGTGTGGGCGCTGGCGTGGTGGTTCGTCTATCGCGACCCGGAACGCTATCGCGCGATCGCGCCTGACGCCGTCGATGCCCTGCTCGCGCAACGCGGCGCACCGGCCGTTGCGGCCGCAACCGACGGCCCGAAGGTGTCGTGGCTCGACCTGTTCCGCTATCGCACCGTGTGGGGCATGATGATCGGCCTGTTCTGCCTGAACTTCGCGATCTACTTCTTCATCACGTGGTTCCCGAGCTACCTGCTGCAGTCGCGCGGCTTCTCGCTCGCGTCGCTCGGCACGTGGGGCATGCTGCCCGCGCTGCTCGCGATTCCGGGCGGCTGGCTCGGCGGCTACGTGTCCGACAGCCTGTTCCGCCGCGGCTGGAGCGCGACTGCCGCGCGCAAGACCTGCCTCGTGCTCGGGATGCTGCTGTCTTCGTCGATCGCGCTGTCGGCCTTCGTCGAGAACGTCTGGGCGTGCCTTGCGCTGTTCGCGCTCGCGTATGCCAGCCTGTCGTTCGCGGGCGCCAACGTGTGGACGCTCGTCGGTGAAGTCGCGCCGACGCCGGCGCATGTCGCGTCGCTCGGCGGCATCCAGAATTTCGCGGGCAATCTCGCGGGGATCTTCATCACGACGTTCACGGGCGTGATGCTGTCGATCACGAAGGGCTCGTTCGTCGTGCCGCTCGCGGTGGCCGGTGCGTTGTGCGTGGTCGGCGCGCTGTCGTACCTGTTCATCGTCGGCAAGGTCGAGCCGCTGCCGCCGCTGCGCGGCGGTGCGAACCGTCGGAACGTGGAGCCGAACGCGGCCTGACGCGGCAGGAACGCGTGGCCGACACGCGTGCACTTTCCTTTTCGGGCCGCGCATCGGACAATGAGCCGCGCCCGCCGGCGCGGCGCCAGTCCGGCCCGCGCGTGGCGACGGCGCGCACCACCCTCGCCGATGAAACGCTACGAAACCCTCGCTCACACGATCGCCGACGACATCCGCAACGGCAACCTCGCCGTCGGCACGCGGCTGCCGTCGCTGCGGCAGATCATCGCGCAGCACGGCGTGAGCCAGTCGACGGTGTTTCGCGCGTACTACCTGCTCGAACAGTGGGGGCTGATCCGCGCGCGCGAACGCTCGGGCTACTACGTCGCGCCGGGCGCAACGCCGGAGGCGGGCCCGGCGCCCACGCGCCGCGCGAAACGGGCCGGCGCCACACGCAAGGTCGACATCAGCAGCCTCGTGTTCTCCGTCCTCGACGCGGCCACGCAGCCCGGCATCGTGCCGCTCGGCTCCGCATTCCCGTCGCCGCAACTGTTTCCGTTGCCGCGCCTCGCGAAATCGCTTGCGCAGGCCACGCGGCTCGTCAGCCCGTGGAGCACGGTCGTCGACCTGCCGCCCGGCAACGAGGCGCTGCGCCAGCAGATCGCCCGGCGCTATCTCGCGACGGGCATCTCGCAGCCCATCGACGAGATCGTCGTCACGAACGGCGCGCTCGAAGCGCTGAACCTGTGCCTGATGGCCGTCACGCGGCCCGGCGACGTCGTGGCCGTCGAAGCGCCCGGCTTCTATGCGGCGCTGCAGGCGATCGAACGGCTCGACCTGCGCGCGGTCGAGATTCCCGTCGATCCGCGCACGGGCCTCGATCTCGATGCGCTCGCGAACGCGCTCGACCGGCACGACATTCGCGCGTGCTGGTTCATGACCAATTTCCAGAATCCGACCGGCGTCACGCTGTCCACCGAAAAAAAGCGGGCGCTCGTCGAAATGCTCGCCGCACGCGACGTGCCGCTGATCGAGGACGACGTATACGGCGAGCTGCATTTCGGCCCCGACTACCCGCTGCCCGCGCGCGCGTTCGATCGGCACGGGCTCGTGATGCACTGCAGCTCGTTCTCGAAGACGCTCGCGCCCGGCTACCGGATCGGCTGGGCCGCCGCCGGCCGGTTTGCGGAGAAGGTGCAGCGGCTCAAGCTGATGACGACGCTGTCGGCCAGCATTCCCGCGCAGGCCGGCATCGCGAACTATCTCGAGCACGGCGGCTACGACCGGCACTTGCGCAAGCTGCGCGGCGCGCTGCACACGCAGCTCGACCGGATGGACGACGCGCTGCGGCGCTGGCTGCCGGCCGGCGTCGAATGGGTGCGGCCCGAAGGCGGCTATTTTCTGTGGCTCGCGTTTCCCGACGCGATCGACGCGATGGAGCTGCATCGCCAGGCGATCGCACGCGGAATCAGTTTCGCGCCGGGGCCGCTGTTTTCGGCCGCGCACGGCTTCGAACGTTGCGTGCGCGTGAACTTCGGCCATCCGTGGAGCCGCGACATCGAACGCGCGATCCGCGTGCTCGGCGAGCTGGTCGCGCAGCCGTCGGTCCGCAAGGGCGATTGAAGCGCCCACGGTGCGCCGCCTGCGTCACGACCATGCACGCAACCGGTGCGCGGGTTACAGTGCTGATCCCGCCGCCTCTTCATGATTTCCCATGAGTCAACTGCCCTACCTCGATCACGACGCGCTGTTGAAACTGGCCACCGAAGCAGCGCACGTCACGCAGCCGTGCACCTGCACGAAAACGCCGCTCGCCGGATGGACGACCCTGCCGCTGTCGCTGCAGGACGCGCAATTGACCGAAGTCGCCACGCTCACGCCGCCCGGCGAGGCTGAGCCGACCTACGCCGAATATCATCCGGCCGGCACGCGCTACGCGTCGGACGACGCGCCGATCGCACTGCGCCATTTCCCGTACAACCGCTGCACCGTGAGCCGCTGCCGCGCGTGCGGTCGTTTGTTCCTGCGCTACCAGGAAGGCGGCGGCTACTTCATCGACCAGCGCATCCGCGCGCTCGATCCGGCGCTCGTCGTCGACGCCGACGCGTAAGCACCCGTCGCGGGCATGCACGCATGCCCGGCCCGCGCCGGCCTGCACCGGCCTCTCGCCGGCCATCTGCTGCGCCCTTTTCGTCCCGATCTGCTGCTTGTCCCGCCGCCCCGCGTTCCCTACGCTGTCTCCGGTTGCCTGACACCCGTCGCAACGTCCCCTCGAGCCGCCCGCATCGCGCCGCGGCTCCTCTCGCGTATCACGTCATGTATCGATATACCGTTTTCGACCGGGCGCTCGTGCACAGCCGCGCCGCCCAGTTTCGCGACCAGCTCGAGCGCTGGCAGCACGGCACGCTGAGCGAAGACGCGTTCCGGCCGCTGCGCCTGCAGAACGGCTGGTACGTGCAGCGCCACGCGCCGATGCTGCGCGTGGCCGTGCCGTACGGCGAACTGTCGAGCGCGCAGTTGCGCGTGCTCGCGCGGATCGCGCGCGACTACGATGTGCCCGACGATGCCACCTACCGCGCCGCATGCGACGCGCAGGCCCTGCTCGGCACGATGCGCCTGCCGACCCGCAGCGCGCACTTCACGACGCGCACCAACGTGCAGTTCAACTGGATTCCGCTCACGAAGGCCGCCGACGTGATGGACCTGCTCGCGACCGTCGACATGCACGGCATCCAGACGAGCGGCAACTGCATCCGCAATATCTCGTGCGACGAGCGCGCCGGCGTCGCGCCGGACGAGATCGCCGATCCGCGCCCGTTCGCCGAAGTGATGCGCCAGTGGACGACGTTGCACCCCGAATTCGCGTTCCTGCCGCGCAAGTTCAAGATCGCGATCACCGGAGCGGCCGAGGATCGTGCCGCGACCGACTGGCACGACGTCGGCCTCAAGCTCGTGCGCGACGACACGGGCGCACTCGGCTTTCGCGTGAGCGTCGGCGGCGGAATGGGCCGCACGCCGACTATCGCGACGCTGCTGCGCGCGTTCCTGCCCTGGCAGCACGTGATGAACTACATCGAGGCGATCGTCCGCGTGTACAACCGCTACGGACGGCGCGACAACAAGTACAAGGCGCGCATCAAGATCCTCGTGAAGACCGAGGGGCAGCGCTACATCGACGACGTCGAGGAAGAGTTCCGCCAGATCGTCGAACACGACGGCGGGCTGCACACGATCGCCCAGGTCGAGTTCGACCGCGTCGCCGCGTCGTTCGTCGCGCCGCGGCTCAAGCCGCGCGCGGTCAGCCTGCGCGACGCGAACCTCCGCGTGTCGGCCCAGGCGGCACACCACCCGGCGTTCGCGCGCTGGCTCGCACGCAATGTCGCCGATCACCGCGACCCGGCGCTGCGCATCGTCACGCTGTCGTTCAAGCGCCGCCTGCAGGCACCGGGCGACGCATCGCCGGACCAGCTCGACGCACTCGCCGATCTCGCCGACCGTTTCTCGGCCGGCGAGGCGCGCGTCACGCATACGCAGAACGTCGTGCTGCCGTGGGTGCATGTCGACGACCTGTTCCCGCTGTGGGAAAACGCCCGTGCGATCGGGCTCGCCAGCGCGAACGTCGGACTCCTGACGGACATGATCGCGTGCCCGGGCGGTGACTTCTGCGCGCTGGCGAACGCACGCTCGATCCCGATCGCCGATGCGATCGCCGAGCGCTTCCAGGATCTCGACATGCTGCACGACGTCGGCGACATCGACCTGCACATCAGCGGCTGCATCAACTCGTGCGGCCATCATCACAGCGGCCACCTCGGCATCCTCGGCGTCGACAAGGACGGCGCCGAGTGGTACCAGGTCACGCTCGGCGGCTCGGACGGCTCGACCGCGAGCGGCCCGGCGCGGCCGGGCAAGGTGATCGGCCCGTCGTTTTCGGCGGACGAGATCGTCGATGTCGTCGACGCGATCGTCAACGCGTACCTCGACGCACGGATCGACAACGACGGCCGCAGCGAACGGTTCATCGACACCGTCCGCCGCATCGGTACGGAACCCTTCAAGGCCGCCGCGAACGACGCGCGCCATCAGGTGGAGCCCGCATGAACCAGCAAGCTTCGAACGCACACGCGCGCATCCGCCTGCTGACGCCGGCCGAACACGCCGGCGACACGCAGCCGCACGACGACACGATGCTGACGATCGGCAACGACGAGGAATTGCCGCTGCTCGCCGGGCGGATCGCGCAAGTCACGCGCATCGACCTGCAGTTCCCGTCGTTCACCGACGGCCGCGCATACAGCCAGGCGTACCTGCTGCGCAAGCGCTACGGCTTCACCGGCGACCTGCGCGCGACCGGCGAGGTGCTGGTCGACCAGTTGCTGCTGATGGAACGCACGGGGTTCTCGAGCGCGGTGCTCGGCGACGGCACGGACATCACGGCCGCGCGGCGGCAACTCGACCGGTTCCCGGGTTTCTATCAGCGCGATGCGAGAACAACGATGCCGCAGCAGAACGCGGCAACGCCCGCCGCAAAATGAAACGGGCGGCACGCTGGCCGCCCGTACGAAGAACCGGAAGCGATCCGGCCGGCGCCCGCCGCGAAGCGGGCGCCGGCGTTCAGCGCGCCGCCACCGGCTTGCCGAACGCGCCGAGAATCTTCTTCTCGAGCGCGATGTAGTCGCGGCCGAAGTGGTGATCGCCCTGCGTCTTGATCACGTCGGCGCCCGTGTTCACGAGCGCCGGACACATCGTGTCCTTCTCCTCCGCGCCATAGAAGCACTGCACGAGCTGCGGCGGCACCTTCGCGATTTCCGGCGCGACCTTCAGCGCCTTGTCGCTCGCGGGCATGCCGAGCCAGCCCGTCACGCGGATCTGGAAATCGGCGGCCGGCGCGAAGCCGAGCAGCGACATCACGGCGACCTTGTCGCGCAGGTCGGCCGGCAGCCGGTTGTACGCGAACGGCATCACGTCGGCACCGAACGAGTAGCCGACCAGCGCCACGCGATTCGCATGCCAGCGCGCCATGTAGGTGCGCATCACGCGCGCGAGATCGCGGCTCACCTGCGCCGGCGGCTTCTCGCTCCAGAAATAGCGCAGGCTGTCGATGCCGACCACCGACACGCCGTCGCGCTGCAGCGCCTCGGCGATCGTCTTGTCGAGATCGCGCCAGCCGCCGTCGCCCGAGATCACGATCGCGAGCTGGCCGTTGCCGCCCTTGGCCGGCAGCTCGACGAGCGGCAGATCGGATACGTCGAGTTCGTCGCTGCTGGTGGTGTCCCGCAGGTGCGACGTGACGAGCGACACGAGCTTCGCGGAATCGCCCGCGGCCGCCGTTTCGACGAAACCCGGCATCGCGCGGCGCACGATCGTCGGATCGGGCGGACACGGCTTGAAGCGCGGATCGAGCTTCGCGGCCGGATCGACCGATACGACGCCGGCAATCGTGTTCTCCGGCGCCATCGACAGGATCTGCTTCGCGATCGCGCCGCCCTGGCCCACGCCCGCGACGATCGGCGTGAAATAACGCGACGACTGCGCAAGGCGTTCGAGCTGGTGGCTGACCGCTTCGGCGTCGCCGTCGAGGTGGTGGCAGGTCTCCTGCTTCGCGGCGAGATTCGTCGCGTAACGCTCCGAATCGACGCCGACCGTCATCGCACCGGCTTTCGCGAGCGCGTCGGCCGCCTGCTGATCGGCGGCATTCCAGCCCGCCTCACGCGAGAACAGTACGACGAATCCGCGCAGCGGCCCGCTGGGTTTGGTCACGGTGACGGGCCCATAACGACCGCCCGACACGGTTTCTGCTTTTACGGCGGCAGGCTGCGTGGCGCACGCGGCGCCGGCCAGCATCATCCCCGCGCAGGCGGCTGCCGCCCGCGCGATTCCCTTCTTCAAACTCATGAACGCCGACCTCCAGCCAGCAATGACAGATCCGCGAGCGTGACGAACACGCCGACCGTGCCCGAGGCCGCGAGGTAACGCGGCTCCCAGTGCGGTTCAAACTTGCTCTTGAAAGCGCGCAAGCCGCGGAAGTTGTAGAAACGGCCGCCGAAGCGCCAGACCATCAGGCCGATCCGGTGCAACGGCGACGGCATCTTCGCCGCCCCCATCCCCGAGAACGGCGCGATACCCAGGCTCAGCTTGCGGAAGCCCGCTTCCTTCAGATGCAGCGCGAGCTGCGTAAACAGATATTCCATCGCGTACGGCGACGCGTCCGGAAGATGGCGCATCACGCCGACCGTCGCCTCGGTGTTGAGGTCGGTCGTCATGAACGTGACGAACGCGATCGGCTTGTCGGCCTGCCGCACGAGCATCACGGACTGCGTCGCGAGATAACCGTCGTGGAACGCGGCCACCGAGAAGCTCTTCTCGCGCGCGTCGCGGCTGTCGAGCCAGCCGTCGGAGATGTCGCGCAAGGCCGGCAACGTGGCCGGCACGTCGGACGGTGCGATCACCTCGACCGTCAGCGCATCCTTGTCGCCACGGCGCAGCGCGTAGCGCAGGTGCGACCGGTTCGAACCCTTCAGGTCGAACTGGTCGAGCGCGATATGCGCTTCCTCGCCGAGCTTCATCAGCGTGAGCCCCGCGTCGAGATACAGCGGCAGCGCGTTGGCGCGCACCTGGTAGAACGCCGCACGGCCGCTGTGCGCGTGTGCGAGCGCGATGAACTTGCTGATCAGGCCCGGCCACTCCTCGCGCGGCCCGACCGGGTCGTGGAGCGCGGCCCACGTGCGGCCGTTCTTGGCATACATCAGGAAGGCCTGGCGGGATTCCGAGAACAGGAACGACTTGTCGCCCATCAACGCGAGGCCCGCATCGCTGCACTCCTGCGCGCGGATGATCCGTTCGGCATCCGACAGGTCCTGCGCCGCGGGCTTCACGAAACGGCCGGGCGCCGGGCGCAGCAGTTGCCACAGCGCAAACAGCGCGACGAACACGCCGGACGCAAGCGTCGCACGCAGCGCCCGCGGCGCGCGCGCGTCGAACGAGAAATGCGACCACAGCTCGCGCGTGTACGGCACGTCGCGGAACGCGAAGAACAGCACCCACACGGCCAGCATCAGCACCATGGTCACCGACACGAACCAGCTCACCGTGAAGCGCTCGGCGAGCAGCGACGAATGGCGGTTGAAACGGCGGCGGCTGACGAGCAGCAGCACGAGCAGCGTGCCGAGCACGCCGGCCTCGACGAACGCGAGGCCTTTCGCGAGCGACAGCGCGAGGCTTGCGAGCGTCAGCGCGAAGGTCATCCACCACGCACCGTCGAGGCGGCGCAGCAGCCCGCGCGCGACGAACAGCAGCGCGACGCCGAGCACGCTGCAGATCACCTGCGAGCCTTCGAGCACCCACAGCGGCACGAGGTGGCGCAGGATCGCGATCCGGTGCCAGAACGCGGGCGTCGCGCTCGAGATCACCAGCATGCTACCGACCGCGAACGTCACGAGGCTCAGGAACACCGGCGCGAGCTGCGACACGCGCACGGCCTGCCGCGTGACGAGCCGGCGGCGCAGCGCGCGGCCCTCGAAACCGGCCAGCAGGCCGGCCGACAGCACGAGCGGCACGCCGAAATAGATTGCGCGATACGCGATGAGCGCGGCGACCATCGCGTGCGGAGGCACTTCGCGACCGAGCGTGAAGACCATCGCGGCTTCGAACACGCCGATTCCGCCCGGCGTATGGCCGATCATCCCGAGCAGCAGCGCGGCCGCATACACCGTGATGAAGGTCGGGAAGCCGACCGGCGCGGCCGGCAGCAGCACCCACAGCGTCAGGCCCGCGGCAACGACGTCGAGCACCGCGTAGACGACCTGCGCGACGAGATCGCGCCGCGCAGGCACGTCGAACGACAGCCACTTGAAGCGCGTGACGACCGGGCGCGCCGTGTTGCCGCACATCGCGACGATCGCGGCCAGTATCACGAGCAGCGCGGCGCCGCCCCACGTCAGCACGCCGGGCGTGACGTGCAGCATCGCGGCGAGCGCCTCCGGCACGCAGACCATGCCGACTGCCGTCATCAACACCATCGCGAGCGCCAGCGTGCCGCTCGTGAACACCGTCATCCGGCCGATCTGCGCGGGCGTAACGCCCGACACGCCGTACACGCGTGCGCGGACCGCGCCGCCCGTCAGGGCGCCGAAGCCGGTCGCGTTACCGAGCGCGGACCCGGCGATCGCGCCGATCCACAACGCGACGCGCGGCACCTTCGCGGCGACATAACGCAGGCCGACCGCATCGCGGGCGACGAGCGCGAGATAACTGAGGGCCGTCGCGGCCAGCGATGCGCCCCACTCGCCGACGGACATGTGACGCAACTCGCGGATCACCGACCGGTAGTCGACGGATTCCGACAGGTGCTGGAAAACCACGATCAGCAGCAGGCCGATGCCGAGCGCGAGCAGCGGCGACAGCACGCGCTCGTTGCGGATCAGCGCCCGGACACGGGTGATCACCGCCGCGGCGAGGCCGGGCGAACCAGAGTGGCGGGAAGACATAGATGTTCAGTGGTGGTGCATAGCGTGTCGCGGCGCAAGACGGCCAAGCGGCGACGTATCTGGTTGTTCTGCGTGGGCGGTCGGCCGAAGGAATTGGCAGGCGGCGCCTGGATCAGAACTTACGAGTATACGGAATTTATATTACAGAATCTTTCACGCGCTCGTTGTGCGGATTTGTAGCGCCGCGTGTATCAATGTCGTATCAAAGTTCGACGACCGATCACGCGCAAGGTGCGCATCATACCGGTATCCGACGGGGATTTTTCATCGGATGAATGACTTGTGATGCATTTGGGAGAAATCTGCCGGGTGGAGCGCCCCGACGAGCACGAATGCGCAAGGCCGGGCGGGCTTCTTTGAATGGGGTCAAATGCTTTCGGCCAGCTTGTCAGATCTTGCTGACTATTCGTAACGCCGACCAGGACCGCACCGTTCGCGCCTGCCCAAATCGGCAGATCGGCTTTGCTGTCACCCGCATAGTCGAAGTCGTCGCCGACCTGCCGGCGAATGCCGGCAAGTTTGGTCGCGCCCTTGAGATTCGTTTCGCCACCAGTTGCGATGACGAAATCGAACAGACCGAGATACGCGCTCACCTGCTCGGCGATCGAACGATGCGCGGCAGTTGTGAGCACGATCTTGCGGCCACTTTCGCGTTCGCTCTCGAGATAGTCGACAAGCGGTTCGCGATACGGGAGTGTCTCAGCTCGAAAATCGGCGTGTTCTGCAACTTCGGCCTTGAACGCGGCGCGCCCGCGGACGAGCCAGAAAGGCAATCGCAGCAGGTTTGAAGGCTTGCGTCTTACCGCGTGGATCACTGATTCCATCAGGGTGTCCGATGGGGTCAGCGTGCCGTCAAGGTCGACGACAAGCGGTGGTTTTTGGGTCTCTCGCATTTATTCCGCTATGTCTTTCATTTATTAACTTCACCAGCCATACCCAACACACAATACCAACAAGCCCGACTCAAAAAATACGACCAAGAAATTAATCAATCCCCACCATGAACACCCACAAATTCAATATCAAATTGAAAACCTATAATCAGATATGGGAGCGACGCGACGGCTCATCCTCCGCCAAAATATGCAACTCAAACCCTCGTGATTCGACATAAATACCTACCGACGATGCAAATCCATGAAGACTTCCCGCCAATTCGTACACCTGTTCGCCGCCACGCTGCTCCCCAACATAGTTGAAGGAGATTGGATTTTTCCATGACACAATGCCATTAACCCTGTCATATGGCGTCACAACAAAATCAAATTTACCCCCCCCTGAATACCAAAACACAATGCCCGACGAATCCATCTTCATTCTTTTTGAAAAAATCGTCCTCCATCGCACCAAACACGCCAAGCCAGTCGTTGACGTATATATGCGCATCCTCCCCATCAAAAAAATGGGCGCCATACTGGCAATCAAACGCAGCCAAACAATCCCAGCAATTCTCGATAATCTTCATCTCTTCAACAACTTATTTTCAACCACCCATCCCTCAAAAAATCAACCCTTCTTACCCGAACGCACTTGAAGGAAAGCGCAAAATGCAAAAACCGCGGCAAACCCAATCGGCACCAATGCCCCTGGCATCCCCAAAGAAATCGCCGCTGCAGTCGAAAACCCTTTCTCAACCCCAGACTTAAATATTGCAACCGAGAATATGAAAATATAAATGCACACCAATATTAATGCAAAAACCTTCCAATATGAGAATTTCCCGATAATTTTTGCAACAACAGGCCCCAAAAATCCACCCAAAAGACCACTCCATAGACCATCGATCATTGATCTACTCCTTTTGTTTCTGCAACACATTTTCGGGCTGAGCCGCGGCCCGACTTATCCCAATCTTATTGGCACTTGTAACAAAATCAGGAATTGCCCCCGGCATTACGCACGCCAACGCCACCCTCTGTACCGACCAGATAAATCCGCTCGCTATACATCCCGCCGAGCTGGCCGACGTCGATCGCGACGCCAGGCGCGGCGCCAGGCGCGGCGCCGTCGCCCTGGATCGGCTTCGCTGTCAGCGTGTCGTGATTGACCTGGTTAGCGCCAGCGACGACGTTCAGGTTCTTCGCGTAGATCGCCGCATTCGCCTGCACGGCGCGGGCAATGATGTCGACCTGGTCGACGTTCGCCGCATTGAGCCCCGCGCCCTGCACGGTGACGAGGCCGCGATTGACGTTGTAGCCGACAAGCGAACCGTCCACGCCGTAGTAAGGCTGCCCAGTCGTCAGCGTGGCGCGCGATGTATTGATGAAGCCGCCGCCGTCGACGACGATACCGGCCGGGTTGGCCAGCACCACTTCCGCGCGATTTCCGGCGACTTCGACGTAACCGCGAAGCTGCGACGGGTTCGCGCTGTTCACCTGGTTGACGATGATCCGCGCCGACTGTCCGGGCCCGAAATTAGGGTTCCCGTTGATATAGCCGGCCTGCTGCGTATTGACGAGCGTCGGCGAGTTGTTGAGGATCGCGCCGTTTTTCTGAACATCGAACTGGTTGTAGGTATTGACCGACACGCCCGCACCCGACGGCTTCGCGATGTTTACCTGCGGCAGCCCGTTCTGCGTCTGGATCACGTGGGTGGTGGTGCCGGGCACTGGCGCGATCTGCGCCGATGCAAACGAAGGCACGGCCGCCAGCGACGCGACCGCGATCAGCAAGCCCGAGCTGCCGCGCGAACGCCGACCGGCCCGTCTCTCACCGGATTCGGTTTTCCCCGCGGCAGTAGCTGTCTCTTCGACCGCCACCACCATTCCCCGGAGCCTGGAATACACCAGGCGGTAGGTCTTCTTGTTCATCGTCCGTCATTGATGTCTTTTTACGCCGATGAACGTTAGCAAATCAATCGTCAGGAAACCATAGGATGAATGTGAACAATTGCCAAGCGTCGTAAATATGTGAAGTACACAAATTTAAGACTTGTCTGATTGCAATTTTTTATCTGCGGCCAATTCTCTTCCTCTAGCGCAGAATCGACGAAAATTCCTTGGTATTGCCTCCCGACCGTTTTCACGTCAGGTACGAATCGCACCAAAGTCGGCTCCTGATCTATCAAACAGGAAATAGTCAAAATATGTTTCTTTTAACAGTTTTATCAAGATACCGAGCGTGCCTTCGTATTTTTTCGAGGAACAAACAACCACCCTCGCCGCCGCAAAGAACTCCAGCCCTGCATTATCTTGAAAATAACGACTCATTCCAGTGACCGAGAACAGCGCATTTTCATTGATGCGACTGTTTTGAATATTCAACCTCACTTCGCCCGCTCATGCTCCCCCAACCCGATCGCCTTGTAGTCGTAAGTCGGGTAGAACTCCGTCCGATACGCACCCCACGCCGTATCCTCGAGCACCCGATTGACCTCGCGCACCCGCGATGCCGGCAACCGCAACACGACGATCTGCCCGATCCCCATCGTCACGGTCCAGCTCACCACTTCGACGCCCGGCGGCGGAAACGCCTTGTAGAACCCCTGCTTCGCCAGTTGCGCGTTCAGCTCGGCGAGCGGGCGCGACTGGTCGTGTTTCAGGAAGACGGTGAGCAGCACCGCATTGTCGGGCGTTGCCGCAGCCGAACCGGCGGGTACGGTCGATGTCTGGCCGATGGCCGGCGCGCTGCAGGTCACGGCCGCCACCAGCGCCGCGGCAATGGCCAAAGTACGAACCGGAAATTGAAGCGATACCGTCATGACGCGACTCCTTCGTTTCGTGGCTGGAGCCGCCATCATGCGCCGCCTCGGCCAGCGCTGCAGTCAACCGGCCGATGCAACGCTTACGCCGCGCCCGCGCCGTCGCGCTCCCGCAGCACGTCGATGAACGCGCGCAGCTTCGCCGGCACGTGCTTGCGATTCACGTAATACAGCCACATCGGCGGCAGCGTCCGGCACGCGCCCGGCAACACCTCGACGAGCGTGCCGTCGCGCAAGTCCTGCACGATGCGCTCGCGCATGAACGCAAACGCGATCCCGACACCGGCACGCGCCGCGTCGATCACCGCATCGGCATCGTTCGTCACGAATACGCCTTCCGGATCGAGATCGACATCGCGACGCCCGTCGTGCAGCAGCCATTTGTGCAGCCGCCCGCTCTCCGAAAACCGGAAGCGGATACAGGCATGAGTTTCGAGCGCTGCGATCGACGCCGGCGTGCCGTACCGCGCCAGATAACCGGGCGACGCGACCAGCGCGCACGAAAGCGCCGGCGCGATCCGCACGCCGATCGTCCCCGGCTGCAGCCGGTCGGCGAGGCGAATCCCCGCATCGAACCCGTCCTTCGCGATGTCGACGAGTTCGTTCTCGTAGCGGATCTCGAGCCGCACTTTCGGATAACGGTCGCGGAATACGGCCAGCACCGGCGCGATCACGAGCGTGCGCGCCAGCGGCAGCGCGGTGACGCGCAACACGCCGCTAGGCTCGCTGCGCGCATCCTTCAGCGCGTCGCGCGCGTGCACGACCTGCCGGTACGCGGGCTCCGTCTGCCGCCAGTAGTGCTGCCCGGCTTCCGTCAGGCTCACGCCGCGCGTGCTGCGATTGAACAGCTTCACGTTCAGCTCGCCCTCGAGCTGCCCGATCGCGAGGCTGACGGCAGCCGGCGTCAGGCCGAGCGCGGCAGCCGCCCGCGTGAAGTTGCCGGCCGTCGCGACCGTCATGAACACGTGCAGCCCGGCCATCGGATCGCGTCGGCTCATCATTAGAAAAACTTGAAACTCTTTCGAGCGGAATGCGGATTCTCCCATATACCGCAACTGCCTACACTGGGGCCTGTCGTCCCACCGGAGCCTCGTATGGACCCGCTCACCGCCGCGCTGCCGCTCGCAGCCGCCCGCCTTACGATCGACGCAGCACTCGCGCATGCGGCGTCGCTGCAGGTCGCCGGCGTCGCCATCGCAATCGTCGATGCCGGCGCGAACCTGCTCGCGTTCGCGCGCACCGACGACTGTTTCCTCGGCGCGATCGATCTCGCGCAGCGCAAGGCGCTGACGGCGGTCCGCTTCCGCATATCGACCGGCGCGCTCGGTGCGATGTCGGGCGACGGGCCGCTGCGCGGGATCGAGCACAGCCACGGCGGGCTCGTCACGTTCGGCGGCGGCGAACCGCTCGTCGACGACAGCGGACGCTGCGTCGGCGCCATCGGCGTATCGGGCGGCAGCGTCGACGAAGACACCGCGATCGCCCGGCACGGCCGCGACCGCTTTCAGGCAACCCTTCCCACCACAAGGTAAGCACATGGCACGGAAACGCATCCTCATTACCGGCGCAGGCACCGGCTTCGGCCGCGAAGTGGCGCTGCGGCTCGCCGAACGCGGCCACGACGTGACAGCCGGCGTGCGCGTCACGGCCGAGATCGACGCACTGACGGCCGCCGCGGCGCAACGCGGCACCACGCTGCGCGCCATCAAGCTCGATGTCACGTCGGCCGACGATCGCGCCCGCGCGGCCGAGCTGGACGTCGACGTGCTCGTGAACAACGCGGGCGTCGGCGAAGCCGGCGCGCTCGTCGACCTGCCGGTCGGGATCGTCCGCGACCTGTTCGACGTCAACGTGTTCGGGCCGCTCGAACTCACGCAGCACATCGCGCGGGGGATGCTCGCGCGCCGGCACGGCAAGATCGTGTTCGTGTCGTCGATCGCGGGCCTGATCACCGGGCCGTTCACGGGCGCCTATTGCGCGTCGAAACACGCGGTCGAATCGATCGCCGAGGCGATGCACGCTGAGCTGGCGCCGCACGGAATCCGTGTCGCGGTCGTGAACCCCGGCCCGTACAGCACGGGTTTCAACGACCGGATGATGGAAACGACGCGGCGCTGGCACGATCCGGCCGTCCACACGGTGACGCCCGAGCGGCTGACGTTCCCGCTCGAACAGCACGATCCGGAAGAAATGATCGCGAAGATGGTCGACGTGATCGACAGCGACGGCGGCGCGTTCCGCACCCTGCTGCCGCGGTCGTCGGAAACGTTCGTCCGTGCCGAACAGGCGCGCGCGTGGGAGCGTCAGCAGTAACGCAAACCGGCGGCGGCCGCCGGTTCATGTCATGCAGGAACGCCGAGCCCGCTGCCCGGCCTGTCGCTTGCGACGTTCGCCGTCGACGGCCTCCCGACGGCCCGGCGCGGCTCGTAGCAGGCCAACGCGTCGCCCGAAGCCGGGCCCGCAAACCGGCGGGCCGCGCCGCGTCACGCCGCACCGCTCGCGGTCAGTACACGTCCCGCATGTAGCGGCGCGCCTTCGCGAGCCGCGCGACGTAGTCGTTCGCGGCTTCGTCCGACATGCCGCCGTGCTCGGCGACGACGGCCTTCAGCGCGGCATCGACGTCCTTCGCCATCCGCGCGGCGTCGCCGCACACGTAGAAGTGCGCGCCTTCCTCCAGCCACGCGAACAGCTCGGCGCCCTGCTCGCGCATCCGGTCCTGCACGTAGATCTTGTCGGCCTGGTCGCGCGAGAACGCGAGATCGAGCCGCGTCAGGAAACCGCTGTCGCGCATCGCGCCCAGCTCGTCGCCGTAGTAGAAGTCCGTCTGCGCATGCTGTTCGCCGAAGAACAGCCAGTTGCGCCCGCGCGCGCCGCGCGCCTGCCGTTCGTGCAGGAAGCCGCGGAACGGCGCGACGCCGGTGCCGGGGCCGACCATCACGATCGGCACGTCGCCGTTCACCGGCGGCCGGAAATGCGCGGATTTCTGCACGAACACCGGCACGCGGCCGTCGTCCGCGCGATCGGCGAGGAACGTCGACGCGACACCTTTGCGCGCGCGCCGGCCGTTGTGATAGCGCACGGCCGACACGGTCAGGTGGATCTCGCCGTGGTGCGCGCTCGGGCTCGACGCAATCGAATAAAGACGCGGCTGCATGCGCTTCAGCATCCCGACGAGTTCGTTGCCCGACAGCTCGACCGGAAACTCGTGCAGCACGTCCGCGAGTTGTTGCCCCCACAACCATTGCTTCAGGTCGCCCTTGCGGTCGTCGCCGAGCAGCGACTTCAGCGCGCCGTTCGCGCTGCGCGACGCGATGAACGCGAGCGTGTCCGGATGCGGGCGCGTGATGTCGAAATGACGCGCGAGTGCGTCGCCGAGGCGCACGTCGCCGACACCCGCCACCGACACGGGTGCATCGGCCTTCAGCGCGGTGACGGACAGCAGTTCGTCGACCAGTTCCGGGCAGTTGGTCGGCCACACGCCGAGCGCGTCGCCGGTTTCGTATTCGAGGTTCGCGCCTTCGGTCGACAACGACACGTAGCGTGTGTCCTTCGCCGCGCCCGGACGATTGAGCCGCAGGTTCGCGACGAGCTTCGACGGCGCCGGATGCGCCTTCGTCGGCAGAAGCCCCGACGGGCCGAGGCCGCCGGACGGCACCGCGTGCAGCGCGGCATCGGCCTCCTTGATCCGCGCGACGACGCGTTCGAGCCACTGGTCGGCATCACGCTGGAATTCGACGTCGCAATCGACGCGCGCGCACAGGCGCGCCGCGCCGAGTTCCGCAAGCCGCGCGTCGAGCCGGCGGCCATGGCCGCAGAACTGGTCGTAGTTGCGGTCGCCGAACGCGAGCACCGCGAAGTGCACGCCGTCGAGGCGCGCGGCGCTGCCGGCCTGCAGCGCCTCCCAGAATTCGCTGCCGTTGTCGGGGGCGTCGCCGTCGCCGAACGTGCTCGTCATCAGCAGCACGTATTGCGCGCCGGCGAGCGACGCCACCGGATAGTCGGACATGCACGCGGTGCGGATCTCGAAGCCCGCGTTCATCAGCTGCGTCGCGTAATCCTCGGTCAACGATTCGATGTTGCCGGTCTGCGACGCCCACAGCAGCACGACCTTCGGCCGCGTGCGCACGATCCGCACGCCGCCGGACGCGGCGGCATCGGCCGGCAGCACGGGGGCCGCTGCGCCCGGCAAGCTCGCCGGCAGCGAGCGGCTGAACAACCCCGCGAGCATCCCGTCGAGCCAGAACCGCACCGGCGGCGTAAGCGGCGCGCCGGCCGGCAGCACCGGCACGCCGCCCTCGCGCCGGCCGGCGCTTGCCTTCAGCCCGCTCACGAGCCCGGCCACGTACAGCCGTTCGGTGTCCGTCAGCGGCGGCGGCGCGAGGTCGGTCACGCCGAGCGCGGCCGCGAAAGTGTCGATGTCTGCCATGTCGGATTCCTGTGAAGCAGTGGCCTGCGCCATCGCCGGCGCGGGCCGCGCGTCGTCGGCGCGTGCATCGGGTTGCGCCGTCTCGTCGTCGGCGGACGCGAACGCAGCGGTCTCGACGCGCCGCAGTGCGACCGCGCAGTATTTCAGTTCGGGCTGCTGCGATTCGGGATCAATCGCGTCGTTCGTCACCGCGTTGATGCACAGGTCGTCGCCGTACACGTCGTTCCAGTGCATCGGCGCGAAGCAGTCGCCGCGCCGCACGCGCTCGGTCACGACGGCCGGCAGCACCGCGCGGCCGCGCGCCGAGCGGATCTCGACGCTGTCCTTCGCGGCGATGCCGAGCACGCTCGCGTCGTCCGGATGCAGCTCGACGAACGGGCGCGGGTTCAGCTTGTTCAGCATCGCGACCTTGCCCGTCTTCGTCATCGTGTGCCACTGATGCTGCAGCCGCCCCGTGTTCAGCACGATCGGGAACGTGTCGTCGGGCAATTCGGCCGGATCGACGTGCGGCCGGGCGAAGAAGCGCGCCTTGCCCGACGGCGTCGGGAACGCGATGCGCGGCGCGTCGTCGCCGTCGGCGGCCGGGCGCAGCGGCTGGCTCACGCCGTCGTTCAGGTAGCGGATCGGGTGCCGCTCGCGCGCGGTACCCGGCGCGACCGGCCACTGCACGGGCCCGTCGCGCAGCGCCGCATGGCTCGCGCCGCGCAGGTCGTAGCCCGTCGCCGGATTCGAGAAGCGGACGATCTCGTCGAACACGTCGGCTGCCGACGCATAGTCGAACGCATCGCCGAACCCCATCGCGCGCGCGACTTCCGCGACGATGCGCCAGTCGGGCAGCGCGTCGCCCGGCGGCGCGACCGCCGCGCGCATCAGCGTCATGTTGCGCTCGGAGTTGATCATCACGCCGTCGCCCTCGGCCCACAGCGCGCCGGGCAGCAGGATGTCCGCGTAGCGGTTGGTTTCGTTATCGAGGAATGCGTCCTGTGCGATCACGAGTTCCGCGGCCTGCAATCCGGCGATCACGTTCTGCCGGTTCGGCACCGTGGCGACCGGGTTCGTGCAGATGATCCAGCATGCCTTGATGTCGCCGGCCGCCATCCGCTCGAACAGGTCGACGGTGCCGTTGCCGGTTTCCTTGCGCAGCGTGCCGGCCGGCACGCGCCACAGGTGCTCGACGAAACGGCGATCGTCGTCGGACGCCACCGAGCGCTGGCCCGGCAGGCCGGGGCCCATGTAGCCCATCTCGCGCCCGCCCATCGCGTTCGGCTGGCCGGTCAGCGAGAACGGCCCGCTGCCGGCACGGCAGATCCTGCCCGTCGCGAGATGCAGGTTGCAGATCGCGTTGGTGTTCCACACGCCGTGCGTGCTCTGGTTGAGCCCCATCGTCCAGCAGCTCATCCATTCCTGCGCGTCGCCGATCCATTGCGCGGCCGTGCGCAGGTCGGCTTCCGCGAGCCCCGTGATTTCAGCCACGCGCCCGGGCGTGTAGTCGGCGAGGAACGCGGGCATCGCGTCCCAGCCTTCGGTGTACGCGTCGATGAACGCGCCGTCGGTGCGGCCGTTCGCATGCAGCAGGTGCAGCAGCCCGTTGATCAGCGCGAGGTCGGTGCCCGGCCGGATCTGCAGGAACAGGTCGGCCTTGTCGGCGGTGCCGGTGCGGCGCGGATCGACGACGATCAGCTTCGCGCCGGCCTTCACGCGATCCATCATCCGCAGGAACAGGATCGGATGGCAGTCGGCCATGTTCGCGCCGATCACGAAGAACAGGTTCGCGCGATCGAAGTCCTGGTACGACCCGGGCGGGCCGTCCGCGCCGAGCGACTGCTTGTAGCCGGTGCTCGCGCTCGCCATGCAGAGGCGCGAGTTCGACTCGATGTTGTTGGTGCCGACGAAACCCTTCGCGAGCTTGTTGACGAGGTATTGCGCCTCGATCGACATCTGCCCCGACACGTAGAACGACAGCGCGTCCGGCCCGTGCGCATCGAGCACCGCGCGCAGGCGGCGCGCGGTGTCGGCGATCGCGTCGCGCGCCGGCAGCGGCACGAGGTCGTCCTCGCGCGCGCGGCGCACGAACGCGCGGTCGAGCCGCCCCGAGCGGCGCAGCGCGACGTGCGCCGACGAACCCTTCGTGCACAGCCGCCCGAAGTTGGCCGGATGGTCGGCGTCGCCGGACACCTTGACGACTTCGCCTTCCTCGACGTGCAGCACCATCCCGCAGCCGACGCCGCAGTACGGGCACACGCTCTTGACGGGGGTGGCGGTCATGCGCGCTCCGGGGCGGTCAGGCCGCGATCCACACGAAGCCGTCCTCGACCCGCGACGGATACGTGCTCACCGACTGCCCGGGTGCCTCGAGGCATTCGCCGGTGCGCAGGTCGAAATGCTGCTTGTACAGCGGCGACGCGACGACGACGCGCTCGCCGAGGCTGCCGATCAGCCCGCGCGACATCACGGCCGCCCGCGACACGGGATCGACGTTGTCGATCGCGAACACGCCGCCTTCCTCGGCATGCGCGACGTGAAAGACCGCGACCTGCTCGCCGTTGACGAGTGCACACACGCCGGTGTTCGGCACGATGTCGTCGAGCGCGCACACGCGGGTCCAGGACGGCGGAAGACGATCGTTCATGATGGGCTCCTTGAAGTGGTGCGGATATCGGTCAGGCGGTTGCGGGTTCGGTCACGGCTTGCGCCGCGCTTTCGGCGACGACGGGAATCGACACGGGCTTGCCGCCCGCACGTTCGCCGGGCATCGCGGGCCGGATCTGGCCGCGCGTCTCGACGAATTCGATGGTCGTGTCCGGCGCATCGCTGTTCACGAAGTGACGGAAGCGCTTGCGCGTGTCGGGATCGGTGACGGCCCGCTTCCACTCGCACTCGTAGGTGTCGACCACGTGCTGCATGTCGGCTTCGAGTTCCGCGCCGATCCCGAGCTTGTCGTGCACGACGACGTCGATCAGGTAGTCGAGGCCGCCTTCGAGGTTGTCGCGCCATACGCTCGTGCGCTGCAGCCGGTCGGCCGTGCGCACGTAGAACATCAGCAAACGGTCGATGTAGCGAACCAGCGTCGCGCGGTCGAGGTCGGACGCGAGCAGTTCCGCGTGGCGCGGCTTCATCCCGCCATTGCCGCACACGTACAGGTTCCAGCCCTTCTCGGTCGCGATGACGCCGACGTCCTTGCCCTGCGCTTCCGCACACTCGCGCGTGCAGCCGGACACGCCGAACTTGATCTTGTGCGGCGCGCGCAGCCCCTTGTAGCGATTCTCGAGGTCGATCGCGAGGCCGACCGAATCGCCGACGCCGTAACGACACCACGTCGAGCCGACACACGACTTCACGGTGCGCAGCGCCTTGCCGTATGCGTGGCCCGATTCGAAACCGGCCGCGATCAGTTCCTCCCAGATCGACGGCAGTTGCTCGACGCGCGCACCGAACAGGTCGACGCGCTGGCCGCCGGTAATCTTCGTGTAGAGCCCGTACTTCTTCGCGACCTGACCGACCGCGATCAGCCCTTCCGGGGTGACCTCGCCGCCCGGCATGCGCGGCACGACCGAATACGTGCCGTCGCGCTGGATGTTCGCGAGGTAGTAGTCGTTCGAATCCTGCAGCCCCGCGTGCTCCTTCTTCAGCACGAACTCGTTGAAGCACGACGCGAGGATGCCCGCCACCGCCGGCTTGCACACGTCGCAGCCGAGGCCATGGCCGTGCTTCGCGAGCAGCGCGTCGAAGGTCGCGATGCGCTCGACGCGGATCAGGTGGAACAGCTCCTGGCGCGAATACGGGAAGTGCTCGCAGATATGGTTGTTGACCGCGAGGCCCTGCTTCTTCATCTCGGCCTTCATGATCTGCGTGACGAGCGGCACGCAGCCGCCGCACGACGTGCCGGCGCCCGTGCACGACTTCAGCGCGCCGAGGCTCGTCGCGCCGTCGGCGACCGCCGTGCAGATCTGCGACTTCGACACGTTGTTGCACGAGCAGATCTGTGCACCGTCAGGCAGCGCGTCGACGCCGAGCGCCGGCTTCGCGACGCCGTCCGACGACGGCAGGATCAGGAATTCCGGCGACTCGGGCAGCTCGATGCGGTTCAGCATCATCTGCAGCAGCGTGCCGTATTCGGCCGCGTCGCCGACCATCACCGCGCCGTGCAGGAACTTGCCGCAGTCGGACACGACGAGCTTCTTGTAGACCTGGCGGCGCTCGTCCGCGTACTGGTAGGTGCGGCTGCCGGCCGTCGTGCCGTGCGCGTCGCCGATGCTCGCGACGTCGACGCCCATCAGCTTCAGCTTCGTGCTCATGTCGGCACCCGCGAACGTAGCCCCGGCCTCGCCGTCCGCATCGCCGCCCAGTTGCTTCGCCACCACGCGCGCCATGTCGTAGCCGGGGGCGACGAGGCCGTACACCATGCCGTTCCAGGCCGCGCATTCGCCGATCGCATAGATGTCGGCGTCGCTCGTGCGGCACGCGTCGTCGATCGCGACGCCGCCGCGCGGGCCGATTTCCAGGCCGCACGCACGCGCCAGTTCGTCGCGTGCGCGAATGCCGGCCGAAAACACGATCATGTCGGCGTCGAGATGGGAGCCGTCGGCGAACGCCATCCGGTGCGTGCCCTCTTCGCCGTCGACGATCTCGAGCGTGTTCTTGCCCGTATGCACGGTCACGCCGAGCGCCTCGATCTTCGCGCGCAGCATCCGGCCGCCGCCGTCGTCGACCTGCACGGCCATCAGCCGCGGCGCGAATTCGACGACGTGCGTGTCGAGCCCCATGTCGCGCAGCGCCTTCGCGCATTCGAGGCCCAGCAGCCCGCCGCCGATCACGACGCCGCGCTTCGCGTGCGTGCCGCACGCCTGCATCGCCTCGAGATCCTCGATCGTCCGGTACACGAAGCAGCCCTCACGATCGTGCCCCGGCATCGGCGGCACGAACGGGCGCGAACCCGTCGCCAGCACCAGCTTGTCGTACGCGAGCGTTTCCCCGGACGCGAGCGTGACCGTATGCGCGGCGCGGTCGATCGACGCGACGCGCGCATTCAGGCGCAGGTCGAACTGCGGATAGCGCTCGAAGAAGCCGGGTTCGACGAGCGACAGGTCGTCCGCCGACTTGCCCGCGAAGAACTCGGACAGGTGCACGCGGTCGTAGGCCGGGCGCGGCTCCTCTCCGAGCACGGTGACCTGCAGCGCGCCCGCCGCGCTCGCTTGCGCCGCGACGCATTCGAGCAGCTTGTGGCCGACCATGCCGTGGCCGATGACGATGAGTTTCATGATGACGTTTCCCTCGGTCGATCAGTTCGCGACGCTGCCGGCAGCCAGCGCGCGGTCGCGCAGCTCGGCTTCGCGTGCCTTGTGTTCCTCGCTGAAGCGCACGGCCATCGCGCACAGCGCGGTCGCGGTGACGGCAAGGCCGAGCAGGCCGAGCGTGTGCTGCACGTCGCCGACGCCTTTGAGCAGGAAGCTCGCGGCGACCGCGCCGACGTTGCCGCCCGCGCCGACGATCCCCGCGACGCCGCCGAGTGCCTTGCGGTCGATGAAGGGCACCAGCGCGTAGGTCGCGCCGCACGCCATGTGCGTGAAGAGGCCGAACGCGAGCATCGCGACGAGTGCGATGCCGACGCTTTGCGCATGCGAGAACCAGATCAGCCCGAGCCCTTCGCCGACGATCAGCGCGCACAACAGCATCGCGCGCACGTCGAGGCTGCGGCGCGCGGCGACCTTGTCGGACAGCCAGCCGCCGAGCGCGCGGGCGAACAGGGCGAGCAGCCCGAACATGCCGACCGCGAAACCGGCGTCCTTCAGCGACAGGCTGAAGTGATCGACGTAGTACAGCGCGGCGATGTTGTGGATGAACACCTCGACGCCGAAGCACGCGCCGTACGTGATGAACAGCATCCACACGCGATAGTTGCCGCAGGCCGCGAAGAAGCTCGCCCAGCCGCCCTTCTTGCCGCTGTCGACCGTCACGCCTTCCTTGCGCAGCGCGGCGAAGTCGCCTTGCGGGCAATCCTGCGTGAAGCGCCAGTACGCCCAGGCCATCGCGAGCATCGCGACGCCCGGCACGACCAGCGCGACACGCCACGACGAATCCTCGCCGAAGCCGAGCATCAGGCCGGCGGCGACGAGCAGCGGCATCAGCGCCTGCGTCGCGCCCGCGCCGGCATTGCCCCAGCCGGCCGTCGTCGCGTTCGCGGTGCCGACCACGTTCGGCGCGAACATCACCGACGTGTGGTACTGCGTGATCACGAAACCCGCGCCGATCGCGCCGATGCCGAGCCGGCAGATCAGGAACGACAGGTAGTCGTGCGTGAACGACACCGCGAACACGGGGATCGCGCCGAGCAGCAGCAGGCCGACGTATACGCGGCGCGGGCCGAAGCGGTCGCACAGCGGGCCGACCAGCAGCCGCACGGCGATCGTCGCGGCCACGGCCGCGATGTTGATGTTGGCAACCTGCGCCGCGCTCAGGTGGAATTCGCGTGCAATCAGCGGCATCAACGGCGCGCATGCGAACCATGCGAAGAAGCACACGAAAAACGCCATCCACGTCAGGTGGAACGCGCGCATCGGCGCGGTGCGGAGGCTGAAGAGATCGATACGGGTAGCTTTGTCGGTCATGTCATCCGCCAAACGAAAAACGGCGTCCTGCGCACCCGGTCTCGTCGAGACCCGATGCGTAGGACGCCGTTGCCCATGAAGCCCGTTGCCGGGCGCGTCTGTAATCGGTACTGCCGGACGAATCGCCATTGATTCGCCCGAACCGGCTTACGCAAACGCCGTGCCATGTCGCCGCGAATCGGGCCCGCAGTCCCGCCGCGCAAGGCTCGTCCGGCGTCGCGCGGCGCGCGGCGACAGTCGGCACACGATGCGCGGTGATGCAGAGAGGCACAGGTGTGGTGCGATGCAGCACTGTCGCCGTGCGACATCGCGGTGCGTACGGGCGGGGCACGATGCACGCCGATGCGGCATTGCGGGTGCCGGCGCGCGGCGGCCGCGCGCCGGCACGGGGGTCGTACTTGGCCCGCGATTGGCCCATATTCGGCCCGCATTTCGCCCTCACATGACCATCGCGCGGCACGGTGCGCGCCGTTCCCGCCGCGCGGGCGCGACGGGCGATGCCGGTTGGCCCGGATATTGCTGAACCCGCTGCATGACACCGGCAACGGCGCCGGTGGGCAGTCCCCGCAAAACCGGGCCCGTCGTGCAGGCGGGCCGCTCAGGACAACGGCGTCCTTCCGTGCGCGGCACGGCCGGATGCCGATACGTCGACCGCCCGCCGCCGCGCAACAACGCGCTATCGGCCGCCGCATGCAGGCGGCACTGGAACACGACATGACGACAGGCAAAGTCACCCTGCTGGGCGCCGGCCCCAGCGATCCCGATCTCCTCACGCTCAAGGCCGTGAAAGCGCTGGCCGCTGCCGACGTGCTGCTGCTCGACGATCTCGTCGCGCCCGGCATCGTCGAACTCGCGCCGCAGGCGCGCGTCATCCGCGTCGGCAAGCGCGGCGGTTGCCGCTCCACGCCGCAGGCATTCATCGAGAAGCTGATGCGCCGTTACGCACTGCGCGGCGCGCATGTGGTGCGTGTAAAAGGCGGCGAGGCGCTGCTGTTCGGGCGCGCCGGCGAAGAACTCGCGACGCTGCGCGCCGCCGCGATTCCGGTCGAGATCGTCAACGGCATCTCGTCGGGGTTCGCCGCCGCCGCGAGCCTCGGCATCTCGCTCACGCACCGCGCGCATTGCCACGGCGTCACGTTCGTCACCGCCCATCGTCAGGACCACGGCGAACCCGACTGGGGGCGCCTCGCCGCGACCGGCACCACGCTCGCGATCTACATGGGCATGAGCCGCGTCGACAGCATCGCCGCCGGCCTGCTCGCCGCGCTGCCGGCATCGACGCCGGCCGCGGCCGTGCAATGGGCCGGCACGCCCGACGAACGCCGCTGGACCGGCACGCTCGGCGAACTCGCGCGCGGCATCGACGCAGCACGGCTCGGCAGTCCGGCCGTGATCCTCGTCGGCGGCGCGATCGGCGAAACGGCCGTGCATGAGGTGCCGGGCGCGGGCGCAGCGGGGGCCGCGATCGACACGGCCTTCTCCCGGGCCGCGTAGCATGCGCGACACCACGCGGCACCCGCCGCCCACCTGTCATGAAAACAGCGGCGCCGTTCGCGCCAGCCGCCGGGTCGCCGCGCGCGGCCCCGGCACGACGTGCGCGCGGGGCCGCCTCCGAGCCGCGCATCGCGCCACGATTTTGCCGCCGCCGTTCGCATCATGAGTGCGCCCGCTTCCTCCCCCCGCCTGCGCGTGCTGCTCGTCACCGATACCGACAAACCGATCGGCGAGCTCGGTGACGCGCTCGCGCAGCTCGGCTACGACATGCTGAACGACGTCGCGACGCCCGCGCGCCTGCCGGCCGCCGTCGAGGAGCAGCATCCCGACGTCGTGATCATCGATACCGATTCGCCGTCGCGCGACACGCTCGAGCAGCTCGCGGTCATGCATGCGACCGCGCCGCGCCCCGTGCTGATGTTCAGCCACGACGCCAACCAGTCGCTGATCCGCGCGGCGGTCGGCGCGGGCGTCAGCGCGTATCTCGTCGAAGGGCTGTCTGCCGAACGCCTTGCACCGATTCTCGAAGTCGCGCTCGCACGCTTCTCGCACGACGATGCGCTGCGCCGCCGGCTTGCCGATGTCGAGCGCGAACTCGCCGAACGCAAGCTGATCGACCGTGCGAAGCGGATGCTGATGGACCAGCGCAGGCTGTCCGAACACGACGCGTATGCGGCGCTGCGCAAGCGCGCGATGGATCAGGGCCTACGCATCGTCGACGTCGCGCGGCAATTGCTCGACGCGTCACCCCAGTCATGACCGCCATGGACACCACCTCTCCCGTCGCGCCGGAACGCGCGCATCTTCGCCTCGGGTTCGTCGCGCTGAGCGACGCGGCCCCGCTGATCGTCGCACAGCGCCTGGACCTCGGTGCGCGGCACGGCCTCACGCTCGAACTCAGCCGCCAGCCGTCGTGGGCCGCCGTCCGCGACAAGCTGCTGAGCGGCGAGCTCGACGCCGCGCATGCGTTGTACGGGCTGGTCTGCGGGCTGCAGCTCGGGATCGGCGGCCCGCAGGCCGACATGGCCGCGCTGATGGTGCTGAACCGCAACGGCCAGGCGATCTCGTTGTCGCGCGGCCTCGCCGACGCCTATCGCGAAAGCGGCAGCGTGCGCGACGCGTTCGCGACGCTCGGCCGCAAGCCGCTCCTCGCGCAGACGTTCCCGACCGGCACGCACGCGATGTGGCTAAACCACTGGCTCGCGTCGCACGGCGTCGATCCGCTGCGCGACGTGCGCAGTGTCGTGATCCCGCCGCCCGAGATGGTGGCCGCGCTCGCGGGCGGCGAACTCGACGGCTTCTGCGCCGGCGAACCGTGGCATGCCGTGGCCGAGGCCTGCAACGCGGGGCGGACCGTCGCCGTCACGAGCGAGATCTGGCCCGATCATCCGGAAAAGGTGCTCGCGGCCCGGCGCGATTTCGTCGCGCTGTATCCGGCCACCGCGCGCGCGCTGATCCGCACGCTCGTCGATGCGTGCGCGTGGCTCGACAGTGCCGCGCACCGTCGCGAGGCGGCCGGCTGGCTCGCGTCGCCCGACGCGCTCGGCGTGCCGGCCCGGCTGATCGCGCCGCGCCTGCTCGGCGACTACGGATCGGGGCCGTTCGCCGTGCCGCCGCTGCCGATCCGCTTCCACGACGGCGGCGCCGTGAACCGCCCCGATCCGCGCGAAGGCGAGTGGTTCCTGTCGCAATACCGGCGCTGGGGCATGCTCGACGGTTCGCACGACGACGCGGCGATCGCCCGCGCGATCGCGCAAACCGCGTTGTATGATGCTGCCGTCGCCGAAAGCGGCGCACCGGGCCCGTCGCGGGCGTGAGGCGCGCCGCGTGATGCAGGCGGCGCGCGCTCCCGCGCCACGCCTGCCCGGGCCGCCTGTCGGCGCCGGGCGCGCGGCTCCCGGGGCGCCGCATGACCACTCCGTCCCCGATCCGATTCGATGCCGAAACCCACGCGCGCGCCGCTCGACGTGCTGCTCACTGAAATCCGCGCGTGCCGTGCCTGCGAAGCCGACCTGCCGCTCGGCCCGCGGCCGGTCGTGCGTGCCCATCGCGACGCGCGCATCCTGATCGTCGGGCAGGCGCCGGGCGCACGCGTCCATGCGAGCGGCATCCCGTGGGACGATGCGAGCGGCAAGCGACTGCGCGGCTGGCTCGACGTCGACGCCGACACGTTCTACGACGAAACCCGCTTCGCGATCGTGCCGATGGGCTTCTGCTATCCGGGCCGCGGCACGAGCGGCGACAACCCGCCGCGCCCCGAATGCGCGCCGCTGTGGATAGACCGGCTGCTCGCCGGGTTGCCGTCGATCCGGCTCACGCTGCTGATCGGCCAGTATGCGCAGCGGCACTTCCTCCGCGACGCGAGCAAGGCCACGCTGACGGACACCGTACACGCGTGGCGCGACTACGGCCCCGGCGTGCTGCCGCTGCCGCATCCGTCGCCGCGCAACCAGGCGTGGTTCAAGCACCATCCATGGTTCGACGCCGACGTCGTGCCCGAGCTGCGACGCCGGATCGCGCCGCTGGTCGCCCGGTAAACGAAATCACCGCCGTGTCGCGACGCTTCGCGACACCCCGTCATCCGTATCGAATCAAGCATGAACGACACCCCTACCGACCTCGACTTTGCCTGCAACGGCTGCGGCGGATGCTGCCGCGACCTGCGCATTCCGCTGACGATCGACGAGGCCACCGCGTGGCTGCAGCGCGGCGGCCACGTGGAGCTGCTGTGCGACGCGATGCCGTGGCTCGTCGAGCCCGAGCCCGACAACGCGTTCGCCGCGTACAAACGCGCACGCTCGAGCGCCGCGCTCAGCGGCTCGCTGCCCGTCCGCGTGACGGTCATGCTCACGGCGTCCCATGCGGGGCCGTGCCCGAACCTGCGC
Organism: Burkholderia sp. COPS; assembly: GCF_019425585.1. Taxonomy (NCBI): domain Bacteria; kingdom Pseudomonadati; phylum Pseudomonadota; class Betaproteobacteria; order Burkholderiales; family Burkholderiaceae; genus Burkholderia; species Burkholderia sp. COPS. The sequence continues at coordinate 160,106 of NZ_WIXR01000021.1, forward strand.
GACGACCTGCGATGCGCGATCTACGACGAGCGCCCGCTCGTGTGCCGGATCTACCCGGCCGAAGTGAATCCGTTCGTACCGCTGGTACCGGCCGGCAAGCAATGCACGCCCGACGCGTGGCAGCAGGCGCCGTTCGTCCGCGGCGGCACGATCGTCGACGCGGCCACCCGCGAGAACATCGCGCGCTCGCGTGCGGCGAGCGAAGCCGAAACGCCGCTGCGGGCACGGTTGTGCAAGGTGCTGGGGATCGAGACGGCGGCCGTGGCCAACGAAGGGTTCGCGATCCACGCGCCGCCGGCCGCCACGCTGCTCGCCGCGCTGACGGATTTGCGCGCGTCGGCACCGGCCGGCGCCGACGACGCCGTCGCGTGGACGCTGATCTCGAACCGCGCGACGACGGTGGACGCGCTCGCATCGGTCGGCGGGGCAAGCCGGCGCGCCGGCGGCGACAGCCCGCACGCCCGCTACCTCGGTTTTCACCCGGACGAATGACCGCCTCGCGGCACGCCGCGAGCGACACCGGGCAACGCCGCACGGCCGCGCGGATCGCCGCCGCGCCCGGTTCGCTGTACCATCGCGGCTCAACCGCGTCACGACCAGCAGAATCCTTCATGCCCTCCACCGCCCCGCCGCGCCTGTACGGGATGCCCGAACGCAGCGACCGGCTCGACTTCTACATCCGCGACCAGGCGTCGCGCCAGGCGATCACCGAGCCGCACCGGCACGCGTATTTCCAGATCCAGTTCAATCTCGGCGGCGACACCGAGCAGCGGATCGGCGGCGTCACGCGGCCGTTTCCGCGCGGCGCGCTCGCGTTCGTGCTGCCGCACCGCGAGCACCTGATCCCGCATCCGGAAGGCGCGCACTTCATCGTGATCAACTTCAGCCAGGCGTTCCTGCGCGCCGATCTCGACGTCGACCCGCTCGACCTGGAGGACGTGCCCGCCCACCGTTTTCCCGAGCTGACGCCGTTCCGCTTCCAGGAACACCTCGACTTCATCCTGACCGGCGACACCTACGACGAAGCGCGCCGCCTCGCGCTATGCATGCTCGACACCGATCGCGTGCGCACGTTCGGCTCGACCACGTTGCTGCGCGGCTACCTGCTGCAGTTGATCGGGCTCGTCTGCACGCAGTACGCGGGCGCGCTCGACAAGCTCGCGCAGCGCGGCGCCCAGCGCGCCGGCCGGCGCGATGCGCTCGCGCGCGTGCTGCGGCACGTCCGCGCCAACCTCACCCGCGAGGACCTGACGCTCGCCGCGACCGCCGAAGCCGCGTTCCTGTCGCCCAACTACCTCGCGCACCTGGTCCGCAAGGAAACCGGCAGCACCTTCACCGATCTCGTGACGGAGCGCCGGATCGCGCTCGCGCAGTCGCTGCTGGCCCACACGAGCCGGCGCATCGCGGACATCGCCCGCTCGGTCGGCTTCCGCGACGAAGGGTATTTCGCGCGGCGTTTCCGCGCGCGGGTTGGCGTGTCGCCGAAGGCGTACCGCGACGCGAACGCCGCGCTGCCGGACGGCGACGACACGCCGGCCGCGCCCGACGCGTAGTTTTGTCCCGGTAAAACGCAGTTGCGTCGCATCCGGCCGCACGGGCGTCGGGTATCGTTGCACGCATGCCGGCCCGTGCGCCGCACGGGCGCGGCATCCGTCTTCCCACCGAACGAGGCCATCCGATGTCCGCCTATGTCATCGACGCTGCCGAGCGTCCTTCCGTCGAAGTCGACCAGTCGTCCGCGCGCTTTCCGGTGCGCCGCGTCTTCTGCGTCGGCCGCAACTACGCCGACCACGCGCGCGAAATGGGCGCCGATCCCGACCGCGAACCGCCGTTCTTCTTCACGAAGCCGGGCGACGCGATCGTCCCGGCCAGCGGCACCGTCCCGTATCCGCCGCTGACGAACGACCTCCATCACGAAATCGAGCTGGTCGTCGCGATCGGCAAGGACGGGCGGTCGATCGACCCGGCCGACGCGCTGTCGCACGTATGGGGCTACGGCGTCGGCGTCGACCTCACGCGCCGCGACCTGCAGGCCGAAGCGAAGAAACTGAGCCGTCCGTGGGATTGGGCGAAAGGCTTCGACGCGTCGGGCCCCGTGACCGCGTTGCGCGCGGCGTCGGCCACCGGTCATCCGGCCAAGGGCCGCATCTGGCTCGCGGTCAACGGCGACACGCGCCAGCAAGGCGACCTGGCCGACATGATCTGGGCCGTGCCCGACGTCATCGCGTACGTGTCGCGCTCGGTCGAGCTGAAGGCCGGCGATTTGATCTTCACCGGCACGCCGGCCGGCGTCGGCGCGCTGCAACCCGGTGACCGCGTGACGGGCGGCGTCGACGGCGTCGCGACGTTCGAGTTCGTGGTGGGCGCGAAGCCGTAAGCCATAAGCCGTACCGCAGCAAGCACGGCGGCCGCCCGCGCGGGGCCGCCGGGCAATATCCCGATTTCGGTCAGTCGTAGCGGCGCAGAAATGCGTCGGCGACGGCCGGCGGATTCAGCGCTTTCGCCGATTCGTTTTCCAGCGCTTCGGCCGCGTCGTCGTCGCTGATCGACACGAACAGCGTGATCGCCGCCCGTTCGTCGCCGGTGCCGAACAGGCCCTCGCGGTCGAGCAGGCGCAACGCACCGATCATGTCGGCGTGCAGTTGCCGCGAAAATTCCGGGAATCTCGACCGGACAAACTGCGGGCTCAGCACGTCGTCGGCGAGCTTGCCGCAGATCGCATTGAACGGCGACGCTTCCGCCGCCGCGTACGCCCATTCCGAAAAGCCCCACGCATACCACGGGTCGTCGTCCGCGACAGCCTGCTGCTCGCGGACCCGGCGCAGCCCCTCGACCGAATTGGCTGCCGGCACCACCGTCATCGCGCCGCTGTCGGTATACAGCGCGAACGCGTAGAAATGCTCGTCCGGGTGCAGCGCCCGCAGCGCCCTGAATGTCGCTCTCGCGGCATCGGCAATGTCTCGCTGGAAATCAGAAAAGTCGCTCATCGTTCCCTCGTCCAATCGACCTTCGCGCGGCGGAGCATGCTCGGCGCGCGGCGGGTTCGTCGTCTCCCGATATGCGATCGATTGTCCGCCCATCGCCCGCGGGACGGTAGCGGTACCCGCACCCATGTCCGCACCGATGCCCGCGCCGATACTCGCGCCCATGCCCGCGCCGGTGCCCGATTCGGCGCGGCGATACCGCGTACTCGCGTTCACCGCCCGGCGTCCCGTGCGTCGAACACCCGCACGCAGACGGCCGCCGCCAGCGCGATCGCGGCCGACAGCAGCATCATCGCCAGCGGCGCATAGCCCGCGTTGCCGGGCGTCAGTACCGCCCCCGTCAACGACGAAAGCGCGGCGCCGCCGGCGATCGTCATCGCACCGGCCAGCCCCGACGCGCTCCCGGCCAGCGCCGGGAGCACCGACACCGCGCCGGCATGGGCACCGGGATTCGTCAGCCCGTTGCCGATGCCGACCAGCACGCACGGCCCGAACCACGCGATCGCATGCGTCGCGCCGCCGAACATCGACGCGAGGCCGATCAACGGTCCCGCGCATGCAACGATCCGCCCGCATAGGATCGTCGTGGCCAGCGCGAAGCGGCGCGCGTAACGCGCGGCCAGGAAGCTGCCGCACACGAAGCCGGCCGTGATGGTCCCCATGTAGAAGCCGATTTCCGCGGGCGGGATGCCGAACACCGTTTGCGCGGCCAGCGGCGCGCCGGCCAGGAACGCGTAGAACGAGCCGGTCGAAAACGCCATGCACAGCGCGTAGGCCCAGAAACGGCGCGCGCGCAGCAGCGCCGGATACGCGCGCAGCTGCTGCCCGAGACTCGACGACCGGTTCGCGTGGGTTTCGACGAAATCGAACCCGCACCAGACGAACAGCGCAATGCCCGCCGCGCCGAGCAGCCAGAAGCTCGCGCGCCAGCCCGCCGTCTGGTCGAGCGCGCCGCCGAGCGTCGGGCCGAGCATTGGTGCGAACGCGGCCGCCATCGCCGCATAGCCGATCCGGCTCGCCGCGTGTGCACCGCCGCCGGTATCCCGGATCGTCGCCATCGACACCGGATAGACCGAGGTGATCGCCGCCTGCATCAGCCGGCACGCCAGAAACACCCGGATATCGGTCGCCATCGCACAGCCGAGCGAGCCGAGCGCGAAGATGCCGACGCCCGCCAGCACGACCGGCCGCCGCCCGAACCGGTCGGACAGCGGCCCCATCACGAACTCCAGCGACGCGGCCACCGCCGCGTAACCGCCGAGCGACAGCGCGACGAGCGCGTAGTCGGCGCGCAGGTCGCGCGCGATTGCCGGCAGCGACGGCAGGAACAGGCTCAGCGGCAGCACCGAGCACGCGCACAGCAGGATCAGCGTCGCGTGTCGCGGCGACGCCCGTTCGGAAGCGATCGGCAGGTTCGGTTGCAAGCGGATGTCCTCCGCGCACGTGCCGCACGGCCGTGCGCAATGCAAAAAAAAGCCCCCGAACGAGTCGGGGGCGCAGGGATGCCGGCGCGGTGCCGCTACCGGACCCTGCGCCTGTGTACGACTACGATGAAGGTTGCTGCTTTCATGCCGGATGGCTCCTGGTTGCCTGGCTGGCCTGGTGCGATGTCGGACGATACCGGACGATGGTAGGCGGACGATACCGACCGCGTCAACGCCCTAACGCGCCCGCACCGACACGAACTTCCGCGCGTTGTTGCGCTGGATCAGCACCGCGATCACGCTGCCGCCGTTCGCTTCGAGCGACTGCACGTCGTCCGGCGTCTCGAGCAGCGTGTCGTTGAGCTCCAGCACGACGTCGCCCGGCTGGATGCCCGCGTGGGCTGCCGGGCCGTGCACCGCGTCCACCATCATCCCGACCGCGAGCCCGGTCGAGCGGCGCTCGTCGTCGCTCAGCGCGTGCATCGTCAGCCCGAGGCGGTCGCCGCCGTCGCCCGCGCCCGCGCCCGCGCCCGCACTCGCTCCCGCCCCCGGCCCCGGTCGTGCGGCCGCCTTCGGCGCGGCCATGCCGACGGTCGTGCCCGCGTTGCCGGCGGCCTCGTCGGCGCCCGTAATCGTCAGCCTCACCGGCGCGCGATTGCGGATCACGCGCAGCGGCGTCTTCTGGCCGGGCGGCAGCGCGGCGGCCAGGTCATTCAGCTCGGCCGAACGGCCGATCGACTTGTCGCCCAGCTTGACGATCACGTCGCCGGGCCTCACGCCGGCCGCGGCCGCCGGCGAGCCGGGCGCCACGCCGTTGACGAGCGCGCCCGCCGGACGCGGCAGCCCGAACGCCGCGGCCAGCCCGATGCCGACATCCTGCACGTCGACGCCAAGCGCGTTGCCGGACGACGGCTCGCCCGGCTCCTGGGATTGCTGCGCCTGCGCCTGCGCCTGCGCCTGCATCTGCTTCTGCAGTTGCGCACGCACCTTTGCGGCAAACGCGATCGGAATCGCGAACGTCATGCTCGCGTAGCGGTCGGTGCCCGTATACACCTGCACCGCGATGCCGATCACGTCGCCCGCGCGATTGAATACGGGGCCGCCCGAGTTGTCGGGGTTCGGGGCGATGTCGGTTTCGAAGAACGGAAACGCGCTGCCGTCCGGCAGCCGGTGCGACGTCGCGCTGACGATGCCGGCCGTGACCGTGTTGCCCGATCCGTCCGGCGCGCCGATCGTCATCACCGGTTCGCCCGCGCGTACCTTCGCCGAATCGCCGATGCGCACGAACGGCAGTTTCGTCGCGGTAACGCGCAGTACAGCGACATCGCTTTGCGGATCGACGGCCAGCACGGTCGCCTTGAATTCGCGGCGGTCCGTGAGCCGCACGGTCACGTCGGTCGCATCGTCGACCACGTGCGCGGAGGTGAGGATCAGGCCGTCGGCGCTGACGATGAAACCCGAGCCGCTGCCCGATACCGCACGCGGCGCCGTGTCGGGCGCCGGCGTCTGCGGGCCCTGCGCGGGAGGCGGCGCGCCGCGCCGGAAGAATGCGGCGAGCGGATCGTCGGGATCGAGGATCGTGAACGACTGGACACCGGCCTGCTGTTCGGGTGCGGCGGTCGTGACGGTCACGACCGCCGGGCCGTAGCGGTCGACGATCGCCGGAAAATCGACCGGCATCGCATAAGGCGTCGCACCCGGCCTTTGCTTCGTCGCGGGTGGCGTGGCGGATGGCGACAGGGTTCCGGAAACGGCGGCCGGCGAAGGCAGCAAACAGCCGGCAAACACGCCCCCGATCAACGCGGTGCGAAGCACGGCGCGAGCAAGCGTCTGGCGAACCACGGTGCACCTCCCCCGGGCGTCGCGGCGCCGACATGCGCGAGACGCGCAGGCGCCTGACAAGCACCGGTACACGCATCCATTTATAGTCCACGCGGCCTGTTCGAACATACGAATCGAAACCCGTATGCCGGGCGGCACGGCAGGCGCGGAGCCGCGACGGCGTTCGTTTCGAACAAAGTGTGCGGTTCGTCAATCCGCACAAGTCCGATTGTCGTGCGCGGCGATAAGCGGTGTGTGCTGGTATGCGGAGCCGAACCTGGCGGCTGCATGCGGTCGATGTACAAAAATCGGCCCGCTGACAGCGGTGAACTTGCTGCTGCCGACCGCCGAGAAGCGGTATCGAGTCAAAGGTTGGCGGCTTCCTTCACCTGACCGCCGCGCCGCCGGCTCTGGCAACGCGTACGCACGTCACGCCCCGCCCACCCGCTCCGCGATCGCCGACAGCATCCGCAACATCGGCTCGAACGCGTCGGCCGACGTATTGCCGAACCCGAGCACCAGCCCGTTGCCTGCCGATGCCGCATCGATCGAAAAGCCCGACAGCGGGAACGGCCCGATGCCGTGGGCGCGCGCCGCGTCGACGATCGCGCGATCGCGGTAGCGCGCAGGCAGCCGCAGCGCAAGATGCAGCCCGCACGGGCCGCCCTCGATCTGGTGCGGCACGCTCAGGCTGCCGTCGAGCGCGGCGAGCAGCAACCGCCGCCGGTCGCGGTACAGCCGGCGCATGCGGCCGAGATGGCGGCCGTACTCGCCCGTCTCGATGAAATCCGCCAGCGCGAGCTGCACATGGCGGGTGCCGCCGCGCAGCATCTCCGGCAGCACCGGCCGCACCGCGGCCAGCAGCGCGTCGGGCAGCACGAGAAAACCGATGCGCAGCGCCGGAAACATCGTCTTGCTGAACGAGCCGAGATAGACGACGGGCGAATCGTCCGCGAGCCCGTGCATCGCGCCGATCGGTTCGCCGGTGTGACGGAATTCGCTGTCGTAGTCGTCCTCGATGATCCACGCGCGATGCCGGCGCGCGGCATCGATCAGCGCGAGCCGGCGCGAGATCGACAGCACGGCGCCGGTCGGGAACTGGTTCGACGGCGTCGTATAGACGAGGCGCGGCGTCCGCTCGCGCCAGTCGTCCGCTTCGACGCGCAGCCCTTCCGCGTCGACCGGCATCGGCACGACGTCGAGATCGGCCGCCTGCATCGCGGTGCGTGCGCCGCGATAGCCGGGCTCCTCGACCCACACCGTATCGCCCGGGTTCGTCAGCAGCTGCGCGCACAACGAGATCGCACCCTGTGCGCCCTCCGTGATCACGATCTGCTCGGGATCGCAGCGCACGCCGCGCGTCACGGCCAGGTGGCGCGCGATCGATTCGCGCAGCGCGCGCTCGCCGAGCGGATCGCCATAACCGAGCAGGTCGCGGCCGCTGCGGCGCAGCGCACGGTCGATCGCGTGGCGCCACGCGTCCACCGGGAAATGCGTCAGCGCGGGCACGCCCGGTCGGAACCCCTCCGATTCGCCGGTGCCGATGCGGCTCGGGCGAATGCGGCCGAGCCGCTGCGCGACGGCCGGCGGCGCGGCACGCCGGCGCGGCGGCGCCGGCCGCGACAACCCGACGACACGCGTGCCGCGCCGGTCGGACTGCAGGAAGCCTTCGGCGACGAGTTGCTCGTAGACGGCAGCCGTCGTGTTGCGCGACACGCCGAGCGTCTCGGCCAGCGCACGTGTGCCGGGCAGCCGCGTGCCGGCCGGCATCGCGCCGCCGAGAATCGCGTCGCGCACGCGGCGCAGCAACTGGCGCTGCAGCGAAGGCGCACCGGGCGTGCGCGCCAGCGGCGCGTCGAGCGGCAGCAACGGCGCATCGCCGGAAGGCAGGATTGTCGTCATCGGAACATCTCAGCGTGAAAATGTCGGAACGTGGCGGACGGCTAGTTGCGGACGGCCGGTTGCGGACGGCCAGCGGCGCAAGGCGCACGGCTCATGGCTCTTGGCTCTTGGCTCTTGGCTCTTGGCTCTCGGCTCTCGGCTCTC